>NZ_JAYGHZ010000370.1:0-4495 GCF_034931285.1 Synechococcus sp. BA-120 BA3 | reverse complement strand
CCGCAGCACTGCGCCCAGGCGGCCCGCGAGCGGGTCGGTCCGCCCGGGGGCTCGCGGCGCATCGCCGAAACCGTGCTCGAGGCCCTGACCGAGGGGCGGCCGGGACTCAGCTGAGCCAGGCCTTCACCTTCTCCAGGGCCTGCCAGCCCGGCCGCCGCTGCAGGCCATCGGCGATCGAGCCCTGCAGTTCGTCGGCGAGTTCCGGGGCCATCAGCATCACCCGCTTGACCATCTCGATGTGCTCCCGCACGCCCTTGGCGCCGGTTTCCAGCATCGCCACGCTCAGATTGATGCGGGCCTGGGGATCCTGGGGATTGAGCTTCACTGCGTTGCGAGCCGAGGGCAGGGCCGCCTGGGGCTGGTCGAGCAGCAGCTGCAGCCAGGCCAGGCAGGTCCATCCCGCCGACTGCCGCGGCTCCTGGGCCGTGATCTGCAGGAACTCGTCGATCAGCTCCTCGGGCGCGGCCCCCTGCTGGTAGCGGGCGATGGCCTGGTCGAAGCGGGACTCCTGCGGGGCCGTCATGGCGGCGGGGGGTGGTGGGGTGGGGATCGTCAGACTCCCATGCCACGGGACCGCGACGCCATCGACCGGCCGGCCTTCAGACGGCGAAGGAGCTGCCGCAGCCGCAGGTCTGGGAGGCGTTGGGATTGGTGAAGTTGAAGCCGCCGCCGATCAGGGCCGAGGAGAAATCCAGCTGCATGCCGTAGATGTAGAGCAGGCTCTTGGGATCGCACACCACCCGGAAGCTGGGGGCACCGGCGGGCTCGTAGGTGTAGGTCTCGTCGTCGGGAAGGATCTCCGAGCCGTCGATGAAATCCATCGTGTAGCTCATGCCGCTGCAGCCGCCGGAGCGCACGCCCACCCGCAGCACCTTCTCGCCCCCCTGCGACGCCATCAGGGTGCCCAGCTGGCGCATGGCCGGCTCGGTGATCAGGATGCCCTTGCCATCCACGCCGGTGTGGGTAACGGCCGCTTCGGTTGCCATGGTCGCTGCCGGGCTGGAGATCGGGGCCTGGGTGGGGCTGCTCATCGTTCGTTGGGGGGCGTTCGCAGTGGGTCGGAGGGTGGGAATCGGGCCGCCGGACAACGCGGTGAGCGTCCACTCTATGGAGATCCCTCCCCGGTGGGTAGGCTCCGGTCCATAGAGTCAGGACCTTCACGGGAATCGAAGGGTGCGGGTCGCCATCGTGGGTGCGGGTCTGGCCGGTCTGAGCGCGGCCGTCGATCTGGTCGACGCCGGTCACACGGTCGATCTGTATGAAGCCCGTCCCTTCGTGGGGGGCAAGGTGGGCAGCTGGGAGGACCCGGACGGCAACCACATCGAGATGGGGCTGCACGTCTTCTTCTTCAACTACGCCAACCTCTTCGCCCTGATGCGCAAGGTGGGTGCCATCGACAATCTCCTGCCCAAGGAGCACTGGCACCTGTTCGTCAACCGCGGCGGCGACCTGCGGGCCCTCGATTTCCGCTTCCCTATCGGGGCCCCCTTCAACGGCCTCAAGGCCTTCTTCACCACCCCCCAGCTCGACTGGATCGACAAGCTGCGCAATGCCCTCGCCCTGGGCACGAGCCCGATCGTGCGGGGCCTGGTGGATTACGAGGGGGCGATGAAGGTGATCCGCTCCCTCGATGCCATCAGCTTCCAGCAGTGGTTCCTCAACCATGGCGGCAGCCCCCGCAGCATTCAGAAGATGTGGAACCCGATCGCCTATGCGCTCGGTTTCATCGACTGCGAGGCCATCTCGGCCCGCTGCATGCTGACCATCTTCATGATGTTCGCCTCGCGGACGGAGGCCTCCAAGCTCAACCTGCTCAAGGGGTCCCCCCACCGCTGGCTGACCGGTCCGATCCTCGACTACATCAAGGCCCGTGGCGGCCGCCTGCACCTGCGCCACCGGGTCAGCGAGGTGCGGTACGAGGAGCGCAACGGCCAGACGGTTGTCACGTCCCTGGTGCTGGGCACCCCGGACGGGGAGAAGCGGGTGGAGGCCGACGCCTACCTGGCTGCCTGTGATGTGCCGGGAGCCCAGCGGCTGCTGCCCCAGGCCTGGCGCCGTTTCCCCGAGTTCGCCGCCATCGACCGGCTCGAGACGGTGCCGGTGGCTACCGTGCAGCTGCGTTACGACGGCTGGGTGACCGAGCTGGGCGACGGCGTCGGCCCGGAGGCCCGCCGGGCCGACCTGGGGCGCCCGGCGGGCCTCGACAACCTCCTCTATACGGCTGATGCCGACTTCAGCTGCTTCGCCGACCTGGCCCTGACCAGCCCGGCCGACTACCGGCGGGATGGCCTGGGTTCCCTGCTCCAGTGCGTGCTCACCCCCGGTGATCCCTGGATCCCCAAGAAGACGGAGGAGATCGTCGCCCACACCGACCGGCAGGTGCGCGAGCTGTTCCCCTCCGCCGCCGGCCTGCAGCTCGTCTGGAGCAACGTGGTGAAACTGGCCCAGTCCCTGTACCGGGAAGCCCCCGGGATGGAGCCCTTCCGCCCCGCCCAGCGCACCCCCGTCGCCAACTTCTTCCTGGCCGGCAGTTACACCCGCCAGGACTACATCGACTCGATGGAGGGGGCCACCATGAGCGGACGGCTGGCCGCCGCAGCCATCCTGGATCAACCGGTGGCGCTGGCCACCTGCGCCGCGGTGGCCTAGGAGCACAACCATGGGGAAATGGCTCGAGCACAGCGTCACCACCGAGATCCAGGCCCCGGTGGTCCGGGTCTGGGAGGTGTGGAGCGATCTGGAGGCCATGCCCCGCTGGATGCGCTGGATCGAATCGGTCGTCACCCTCGACGATCCTGACCTGACCGACTGGACCCTGGCGGCCCAGGGGTTCCGCTTCCACTGGAAGGCCCGGATCACGGAACGGATCGATTGCCAGCGGCTGCACTGGGAATCCGTGGGCGGCCTGCCCACCAAGGGGGCCGTCCGCTTCTATCCCCTCGGGCCCGACCTCACGGCCGTGAAGCTCACGGTGAGCTATGAACTCCCCGGCGCGCTTGCACCCCTGATGGAACCCACCATCATGGGGGGCATCGTCACCAAAGAACTGCAGGCCAACCTTGACCGATTTCGCGACCTGGTGGAGAAGGGCTGACGGGCACCCCAGCGGGCGCCTCGCCCTCGGGGTCGTCGCCGGGTTGATGCTGACCGGATGCGCGGCGTCCCCCACGGTGGAAGCCCCTCCCCAGCCGGCGCCCCCGCCCCCGGCCGCCCCCGCCGCGTCGTCCGGGGCCGTCCCCGAGGGACTCACCCCCCTGCCCACCTCCCAGCAGGTGGTCAGCGCCTTCCGCATGGGTCGCCAGGACCCGTTCGGCTCGCTGGTGCCGGAGCTGGTCCCCGGGGCAGTGACGGGTGGCGCCACCGCCAGGGCCGCCGCCGTCACCCCACCGGCCTTCCTGCAGGACTTCCGCGTCACCGGCGTGATCGATACGGGCGGTCAGCGCGAAGCGGTGGTGACCTACAAACAGCTGAGCGGCAGCCTGCGCCCGGGCGACCGGGGTGGTCGCACCACCGATCTGCTGCCCTCCGGCTGGAGTGTGGCCTCCGTCGATGTCGGGAACGGAAGCCTGATCCTGCAGAGCGGCAGTCGCCGGGTCAAGGTCGAGCTCTGAGGGCCCGGCTGCAGGCGTCCACCAGGCCTTCCAGGTCGTGGGGGTCGGCCTCCTCGTCCACCCGTCCGAGCCGCTCCAGGCAGCGGCGGCTGGTCTGGGGGCCGATCGAGACCACCTGCACCCCCTCCAGCCGCGCGATCCAGTTCTCGCCGAAGCTGCCGGCCAGCAGCTGTGCGGTGTGGTCCACCGTCTTGCCGCTGCTGAAGGTGATGGCATCGAGCCCGCGCCGCTCCAGGGCCTGCAGGGCCCCGCTGGGTAGTCCGGCCGGGCAGCGGGTCTCGTAGGCGGCCACCTCCACCACCCGGGCGCCGGCCGCGGCGAAGGCCTCGGCGAGCACCGTGCGCCCGCCGCTCTGCACCCGCGGCAGCAGCAGCCGCTGCCCCCAGCCCGACACTGGGAAGTGTTCGATCAGGCTGTCGGCCACGAAGGCCGGGGGCACGAAATCGGCGGGGGCCCCCAGGGCCTCCAGGGATTCGGCGGTCTTGCGCCCCACCGCCGCCAGCCGCACCCCCCGGGGCCGTCCGGCCAGGCTGCTCCCCCGGCGGACCAGCCGCTGCTCCACGGCGTCCACGCCGTTGGCGCTCGAGAAGAGGATCCAGTGGAACTGATCCAGTTCCGCCAGGGCATCATCGAGGGGTCCCCAGAGGTCGGGGGGGCCGATCACCAGGGCCGGCAGGTCGATGACGCTGGCCCCGGCCTGCTCGAACAGCTGGCGCGCGGCGCCGAGCTGGGTTTCAGCCCGGGTCACGGCCACCGTGCGGCCTGACAGTGGCGGGATTGCGGCCATCAGGCGTCCAGCCGGACGAGGGCGCCGGCCCGGTGGGCCAGCCCCCGGGCCTGCTGCGGTTCCCCCCGGGCCCCCCGCAGGGCCGTCCCTTTTACAC
>NZ_JAYGHZ010000369.1:0-4474 GCF_034931285.1 Synechococcus sp. BA-120 BA3 | reverse complement strand
GTCCACCAGCGCCAGCTCGGGCACCGCCAGGTCGCGGCAGGCCCGCTCCAGCCAGGACCGGTAGCCCCGGTAGGTCTCGATCGGGGCGGTGAGCACCAACCGCTCCGGCACCAGCTCCGCCGGCAGGGCCCGCCAAAGCCCTTCCAGGAGCAGGGTGCCGGCCCTCTCGGCACTGAGCCAGCCCGCTGAGGCCCCCGTCGCCGGGGCTCCGATCTGGCGCTTGAAGTCCCGGCAGAGGCCGGGGTGGTCGCCATCGGCCAGGGCCGCCTCGAGCACCTGCCGGCCGATCAGGGGGCGTTCGGCGTCGGGGGCCTCCAGCCAGAGCAGGCTGGGCACCACGCAGGGATCGCCGCAGCTGTAGGGCGGCAGGGGCAGCAGGCCGGGGGGTCCCTGGTGGTCCTGCCAGGCCACCACGGTGGTGCTGCTGCCCAGGTCGATGGCGAGGGTTCCGCTCATGGCGAGGGTTCCGCTCTTGGGTTAATGGGTGGCTCCCCTTCTAGGCCGGTGCCGGCAGGAAAGGGCGGGCCGGTGGGCTGATCTAGGGTGTTGAGACTGATGATCAGGCCCGCATGCCGAGCAGCGAACTCAACGCCAAGGAACTGGCCCAGCGGGGGGAGAGCCTGATCCGTCACTCCAGCAACCGCTACCTGACCACCGTTCGCATCGCTTTCCGGGCCAAGCAGCGCCGCTTCGATGATTTCGACGGCCTGCTCGACGACTCGATGATCAAGCCGGTTCAGCGGGCCATCATCGAGCTCAGCGACGAGCAGGACCAACCCGACCTGCTGCCCGGCTGAGGCCACCCGCTGACACCCCGCCGTGGAGATCGGCGAGGGCCCGGGCTGGCGGTTGGTGGTGGATCCCACCCGGGCCCCCTTCATCGCCCTCATCGGCGGGGACGGCTGGGCCAGTGAACTGACCGCGGCCGAGCTGGGCGCCCTGCAGCAGGCCGCCGGCCGCCTCACGGCCCAGCACCGGGCCATGGCCGACGTCCTGATGGCCGAGGAAGCCGTGGCCATGGAGGTGGAGCTGCCGATCGGGGACCCCGAAGCCGGCGACGGCGGATCCCTGTGGCTGGGCCTGGAGGGTGACCGGCACCACTGGACGCTGCAGCTGGTGCTGACCCCCGCCCCAGGAGGCCGGGGCCTCGAGGGGTGCTGGGACGCCGCCGCCAGTGAGGCGTTCAGCGCCGCCCTGGAGCGCCTGAGACCCGCTGAGCGCGGCGTCGGGGATCAGGATTGGTGATCGTTGGCGGATTCCGCAGCCGCCCCCCCCGTTTTGCACCGTTTCTCCCCAGGGCGGCGGTGATCGCCGCTGGCCCCCGGCCCCGGATGGGGAGAAACGGCCAGCGTCGCCGGCACCGCTTGACAGGCGATGGCCGGCGCTCCTGAGGGGCGACCGCGGCCCCGTGGACGCTCGCAAGCGCCTGCGGTGGCTGCTGTCTCAGGCTGGGACGGGGCACGCCCATCCGCCGGCGGCGGCGTTTGACGCGGCCCCTCGGGTGTGGAGAAGTGGCTCACGCGCTGCCAGGAATCCGCGATGTCCCGCCCGAGAACACTGCCGCTGGACGGGGCCGAGTCTCTGGTGAGCCTGCGGGCGGATGTGCCCGCGCCGCTGCTGGAGGCCATGCGGGAGTTCATCGAGGAGCACCCCCACTGGGACCAGTACCGGCTGTTCCAGGCGGCCCTGGCGGGCTTCCTGGTGCAGAACGGGATCCGCAACCGCGGGGTGACCCGCTGCTACCTGGCCAACCTGTTTCCCGGCCACCGGGCCTTCTCGGCGCCAGCGGCCTGAGGGGGCCGGCCTCAGGCGTCCGGCTCCACCCCCAGCAGGCGGAACAGCCGGGCGGCGCTGGCGTCGCTCACCGGCAGGATCGAGAGGCGATTGCCCCGGCGCACCACCGCCAGGTCCTCGACGCTGAACGCTTCCCGCAGGGCCTCCAGGCTCAGCAGCGACGGAAAGGTGGCGCGGTAGGCCAGGCGCACGCAGTCCCAGCGCGGGGCCTCCGGCTTGGAGGCGGGATCGAAGTACTTGGAGGCGGCATCGAACTGGCTGGGGTCCACCAGCCCCGTCTCGATCACCTCCATCAGGCCGACGATGCCCGGGGGGCTGGCATTGGAGTGGTAGAAGAACGCCCGATCGCCGATCTGCATGGCGCGCATGAAGTTGCGGGCCTGGTAGTTGCGGATGCCGTCCCAGAGGGTGGTGCCCTCCGCCTGCAGGTGGTGGATGCCGTAGACGTCCGGCTCGCTCTTCATCAACCACCAGGCCATGGTGCGTCCGCCTCAGCTGTCGGTGTCGAGGGCCAGCACCAGGCGGCGGAAATGGTCGCCGCGGGCCTCGAAACTGGTGTACTGGTCGAAGCTGGCACAGGCCGGGGAGAGCAGCACCCCGCGGCAGCCGAGGGCGGGGGCCAGGGCCGCGGCGAGGGCCACCGCGCCCTCCAGGCCCTCCTCCTGCTTCACCACGCCGCCGTAGCCGCTGATCTCCAGCAGGCCGGCGAACTCCTGCCGCGCCGCGCCGTAGAGCACCACCGCGGCGGCCCGCTCCTGGAGCTGCTCCAGCCAGGCCGAGGCCTCCCCCTGCTTGGACTGGCCGCCGGCCAGCACCACCAGGGGACCCTCCAGGGCCCGCAGGGCCACCTCGGCGGCGTCGTAGTTGGTGGCCTTGCTGTCGTTGAACCAGGTCACGCCGTTGAGGCTGCGGAGGCGCTCAAGCCGGTGGGGGACACCGGGGAAGCTGCGGCAGGCGGCCTCCATCACCGCCGGCTCCAGCCCGGCGTGGAGCCCCACCGCCACG
The DNA here is from genome assembly GCF_034931285.1 of Synechococcus sp. BA-120 BA3. Lineage (NCBI taxonomy): Bacteria > Bacillati > Cyanobacteriota > Cyanophyceae > Synechococcales > Synechococcaceae > Synechococcus > Synechococcus sp. BA-120 BA3. The sequence continues at coordinate 1,675 of NZ_JAYGHZ010000369.1, read as the reverse complement.
GCCAGCAGCAGATTCTGGCGGTTGTGGGCCCCGGGCATGGCCAGGGCGGAGGCGGGGAACAAGGGGCCCTGGCGGCCCCGCACCTGGTCGTCGTCGTCGATCCAGAGCACCGCATCGAGGCCCGGAGGCAGCGCCTCCCTGGGGCCGGCGGTGATCCAGTCGGCCCGGTCCCAGCTGTCGGCGTGCTGGCACAGGTCGGGATCGTCGGCGTTGAGGATGCGGATGCGGGAGTTCTCCAGCAGACGCCGCTTGATGGCCCGGTAGGCGGCCAGGGTGCCGTGGCGCTCCAGGTGATCGGGGGTGAGGGTGGTCCAGACGCCGATGGCCGGCGTGACGGCGGGGGCGGCCTCGATCTGGTAACTGCTCAGTTCCACCACCAGCCAGTCCGGGCGGGGGCCCTGCTCCAGACGTCGCTGCAGCACCACCTCGGCGGCGGCGATGCCGACGTTGCCGCAGAGGGGTGCGTCCCTGCCCGCCTGCTCCAGCAGGTGATGCACCAGGCAGGTGACGGTGGTCTTGCCGTTGGTGCCGGTGATGCCGATCCAGGGCACATCGCGGCTGGCCTGCCAGGCGGGCACGATCTCCCCCTGCACCTGCACCCCCCGGGAGCGGAGCGCCTCCAGCACCGGGTGGCTCCAGGGGATGCCCGGGCTGACCACCACCACGGCCGGAGGCAGCGGCAGGCCCCGGAACGCCTCGAGGCTCAGGGGCACCCCCAGCCGCACCGCGATGCCCTCGCGCTCCAGCTGGGCCGCCAGGTCCCGGTGCCCCGGCGTGTCACCGCTTTCGATGACCACCACCGCCTCGCCGCGGGCCTGAAGCAGACGGGCCGCCCCCAGACCGGAGCGGCCCAGACCCACCACCACCGTGCAGGCAAGAGGCGCAACGGCCTCGGCGGGGCTCACGCTGGCAGGCTCACATTCAGGATCGGCCGAGGGTAGCAGCGTAGGGATCGCTGAACTCCATCGGCCCTGAATCCGTGGAATTGAGCTCTATCAATGGGCGATACTGGAATCGAACCAGTGACTCCTACCGTGTCAAGGTAGTGCTCTACCTCTGAGCTAATCGCCCGCATTCGGAATCACCGAAGCGGCGCCGAAGTCGCACATCGACCGTGAACATCACGGGAAAAACCGGGATGTTTCGCCGTTCAAGTGAGTGGTCATCGGCGGGAAGGAAACGCCACCGGCAGCTGACCTTTCACAGTCGATCTGTCGGATCCGCTCCACCCAGGTTTTCCTACTCGCCGGCCTTCCCTCCTGTCAACTTGCGCCGCCGGTCCCTCAATGGCGCTCCAGCCGGATCCGGTAACGCTCCCGCTTGGTGGCTTCGATCGCCAGCACCTCCAGCTCGCCCCGCCCCTCCAGCTGGACCCGCGCCCCCACCGCCAGGGGCTGGCTGGGACTGCTGACCACCTTCCAGTCGAGGCGGACGGCCCCCTGGCGGATCAGGGTGGCCATGCGATTCCGGGACAGCCCGAAGCCGGCCGAGGCCAGGGCATCCAGTCGCAGGGAGGCCTCCACCGTGGTGAGCTGGCGGGGCAGCCGTCGGGCCGGCAGCTGCAGCGCCTCGATGGGCCGGGCCTCGAACCGCACCGGCACCGTGCGCACCAGGCCCTCGCTCCCGTCCAGCCGCCGGGCCAGGGCCTCGCTGACGATCGCCTGGCCGCCCCGAT
>NZ_JAYGHZ010000368.1:0-4544 GCF_034931285.1 Synechococcus sp. BA-120 BA3 | reverse complement strand
CTGCGGCCCGCCCTGCCGCCCCGCCATGGGGTGGAGGTGAACGAGGCCGGCGACCGGCTGCTGCGCGCCGTGGCCCTGATGCGGGAGGGCAAGGCCCCCTGGCTGCTGGTGACCGGCGGCAAGGTCACCTTCATGGCCAACGATCCGGCGGCCGGCGAAGCCCGGCTGGCCAAGGCCCTCGCCACCAGCCTGGGGGTGGCGGCCGATCGGATCGTGACCAGCGAGGAGGGCCGCAACACCGGCGAGGAGGCCGGAGCCCTGGTGCGGGTGGCCCGGCAGCGGGGCTGGACCTCCCTGCTGCTGGTCACCAGCGCCACCCATCTGCCCCGATCCCTGGCCACCCTGCGCCGCGCCGCCCCGGAGCTGCGGATCATCCCGGTGGCCTGCGACTTCCAGCTGCCGGATCGGCGCTCCTTCGGCACCCCCACCCTGGCCGGCACCGTGATGGGGGTGCTGCCCAGCGCCGAGGCCCTGGTGCTGACCACCACGGCCATGCGCGAGCACCTCGGCCTGCTGGCCTACCGGCTGCGGGGCTGGATCTGAAGCTGGATCGCTTGTTTGATCGCTCGCCTGCCGCGGCGGCGGGTTACTTTTTGGGCGCCGGCGGCACCAGGCTCACCCCTTCGGGCGGCGGGGTGGGGTCGGGATCGGCGATCAGCATGTGCTGCAGGACGATCTCCGGACGTTCACTGTCCCGCCAGCGGATGCGATAGGCGGGCATCTTGGTGCCCCGGCTGGTGGTCTGCTCCACGGGCTCCATGACCCAGCCACGGCGGGATCGCCCCTGGGGATTGCGCTTCACCACCGCATCGGCGTGTTGAAAGCGAAAACCGACGCGCTCACCACTCATACCAGAGCCCCGAGGGGGAGAAGGCCTACTGGGGCCATTATCCCACTGCGTCGGTTCCGGCCCTCTCGCGGGCCTCCGGGCGCAGCAGGGGGAAGGCGATCACATCGCGGATCGAGGGGCTGTCGGTGAGCAGCATGGCCAGGCGGTCGATGCCGATGCCGAGGCCACCGGTGGGGGGCATGCCCACCTCCAGGGCGTGCAGGAAGTCCTCGTCCACCGTCTGGGCTTCCGGGTCCCCCGCCTGGCGGCGCAGCTGCTGCAGCTCCAGCCGGGCGCGCTGATCCAGGGGGTCGATCAGCTCGCTGAAGGCGTTGGCGGTCTCCCGCCCGACGATGAACAGCTCGAAGCGCTCCACCAGCCCCGGCTTGCTGCGGTGGGCCCGGGCCAGGGGCGAGTTCTCCACCGGGTAGTCCATCACGAAGGTGGGCTGCACCAGGGTGGTCTCCACCGCCTGCTCAAAGGCCTCCACCAGCAGCCGGCCCACGCTGTCGGCCGCCTCCGGGGCCGCCAGGCCGGCGGCCTCCATCGCCGCCGCCGCCGCGGCACGGTCGCTGAAGCCAGTGAAGTCCAGGCCGGTGGCCTGCTCCACCAGCTCGTGCATGGTGACCCGCCGCCAGGGCGGCGTGAGATCGATCGCCTCCCCCTGGTAGGTGAGGCGGGTGTCGCCGCAGACCTCCAGGCAGGCCGCGGCCAGCAGCTGCTCGGTGAGGTCCATCATCGTGTGGTAGTCGGCGAAGGCCTGGTAGATCTCCACCGAGGTGAACTCGGGGTTGTGGCGGGTGCTCACCCCCTCGTTGCGGAAGATGCGCCCCAGCTCGTAGACCCGCTCGAAGCCCCCCACCACCAGCCGCTTGAGGTGCAGCTCGGTGGCGATGCGCAGGGTGAGGGGCAGGTCGAGGGCGTTGTGGTGGGTGGCGAAGGGGCGGGCGTCGGCGCCGCCGGCCTCGGTCTGCAGGACGGGCGTCTCAATCTCGAGGAAGCCGCGCTCGTCGAGCCAGCGGCGCATGGCGCTCACCAGCCGCGCCCGGCGGCGGAAGGTCTCGCGGGTGTCGGGCGAGACGATCAGGTCGAGGTAGCGCTGGCGGTAGCGCTTCTCCACATCCGCCAGGCCATGCCACTTGTCGGGCAGGGGCTGGAGCGCCTTGGAGAGCATCACCCAGTCGCTCACCTTCACCGAGAGCTCGCCCCGGTCGGTGCGGCGCAGGCTGCCGTGCACACCGATCCAGTCGCCGCCATCCACCAGGGAGGTGATCTGGGCGAAGGCCTCGGGCTCGTTCGGGTGGGCCGCCAGCAGGGCGGCCTTCTCGATGAACAGCTGGATCGGACCGGTTTCGTCGGCGATGGTGAAGAAGGCCAGCTTGCCCATCACCCGCCGGGTCATCACCCGGCCCGCCACCGCCACCGCCACGGCCCGCTCCTCGCCGTTGGGCAGGTCGGCGTGGGCCTGCTGCAGCTCGGCGGTGCGGTGGCTGGGGGCGAAGCCGAGGGCATAGGGGGCCCGGCCGAGGGCCTCCAGGCTGCGGGCTTTCTCCAGACGGGTCTCACGCAGATCCGACAAGGCAGGCAGGGCGATGGAGAAGGGTCGCTGCCCATCCTGCAGGACCGGCCGGCACCGGCTTCGGCTGGCTGTTCAGCCGGCGGCGGCCAGGGTTCCCTCACCCATCCGCTGGGAGGCGTAGCCCGTGCCCCGCACCGTGAGGATCAGCTCCGGGTTGCGGGGGTCGGGTTCGAGCTTGCCGCGCAGCCGCGCCACATAGACATCCACCACGCGCAGGTCGGCGGCGCGGCGGGGTGGGTAACCCCAGAGCTGCTCGAGGATCTCGGCCCGGGGCACCACCCGGCCCGGCTCGCGGAACAGCAGCTCCAGCAGGCTGAATTCGGTGTACGTGAGGGCGATGCGCTGCCCCTCACGGGTCACCTGGCGGCGGTTGGTGTCGACCACCAGATCCCCCACCCGCAGCACCCCCGAGCCGGTGGGCAGCTCGCGGGGCTCACTGGTGGCGGCCCCCCGGCCCATGCGGCGCAGGATCGTGGAGATGCGGGCCTCCAGTTCCTTGGGGCTGAAGGGCTTGGGCAGGTAGTCGTCGGCGCCGAGGTCCAGGCCCGCCACCCGCTCGGCGATGGCATCAAGGGCGGAGAGGAAGATGATCGGCACACAGGATTCGGCCCGCAGCCGCCGGCAGACGGCGAAGCCGTCCAGCTTCGGCAGCATGACGTCGAGCACCACCAGGTCGGGCTGCTCCTTGTGGAACAGGGCCAGGGCCTCCTCGCCGTCCTCGGCGCACAGCACCCGGTAACCGGCCAGCTGCAGCCGCATCAGCAGCACCCGGCGCACGGCCGCCTCGTCGTCGACGACCAGGAGGGTGGCAATCGGCTGGGAGGGCTGCTGGCCGGCGGAGGCGGGTGAGGCGGGCTGGAGAGCGGCCGAGGCACCACCGGACGATTCCTGCCCCTCAGCTCCGTCGGTGAACGGGGAGGCTGAGGATGCAGAGGATGCGACCGAAGGCGTTGGCATCGCTCCTGTCCGACCGGATGAAGAATCGCAACCATAACGCGACGCCGTTTCAGGCCGCGAACATGGAAACGGCTCCGGCAGCTGGCCTCAGGGCCAGCGGGCCTCGGCGTAGCTGTTCCACTGCCTCTCGGCCTCGGCCAGGGCCGCATCGCTCTCGAGCTGCCCCAGCATCGCCCGCTGCAGCTGGGTGTAGAGGATCGCCTGCAGTCGCTTCACCCCCGGGGTCGCCGGCACCAGCACCCGCGCCGCGGCCAGGGTCTCGATCGAGAGCAGCCGGGCGCTGTGGACCAGCCGCTCCTGGCCGTCGGCGGGCACCGCCCCCCGTAGACGCTCCTCCAGGCTCGCCAGGGCGCCCCGGGAGGAGGGCAGCACCCGGGCCTCCTCGGCGAAGGCCAGCTGGTTGGCCGCGTTGCTCAGGAACAGGGCAAAGCTCACCGCCTCCGGCGCCATGGCGCTCTGGCGCGGCACCACCAGGTTCATCACCGCCACGTTGGCCTCGCCGCTGGCCCCGGTCAGGGGCGGGAAGGGGGCGGAGGTGGCGGCGATGCCGGGGGCGTTGGTCTGCAGGTTGCGCAGGAAATCGGGACCGCTGGCCACCTGGGCCAGATCCCCGGCCTGGTACAGCTCGATCGCCCGCCGGTACCCCTGGCTCACCACCTCCCGCGGCAGCAGGCCGCGGCGGTAGAGATCGCTCCAGAAGGCGAAGGCGCGGCGACCGGCGGGGCTGTTGAACGCCGCCCGCTGGCGCTCGTCCAGCAGCCGCACCCCCATCTGCACCAGCGCCTCCATCAGCTCGCCGGAGTCGTCGGGGACGACGGTGACGAACAGGGCGTAGCGGCCGGTGCGGCGCCGGACCGCCTCGGCATAGGCCGGCACCTCCTCCCAGCGCCGCGGCGGGGCGGCCAGGCCGGCCTTCTGCAGCAGCCGGCGGTTGGCGATCGTCACCCGGGCCGTCAGGTACCAGGGGATGCCGAACTGCTCGCCCCCCTGCTGGCCGGAGGTCCAGATCCCGGCCAGGTAGCGCTCGGCGGCGTCGGGGGGAAGCAGGGGGATGAGATCCCGCAGGCCCCCCTTGCTGGCCAGGTTGGCGGCGAAGTTGGGGTTGAGATTGACCAGATCGGGGGCGGTGCGGGCGAACACCGAGGCCAGCAGCTTGCGTTCCACCGACCCCCAGGGCAC
>NZ_JAYGHZ010000367.1:0-4689 GCF_034931285.1 Synechococcus sp. BA-120 BA3 | reverse complement strand
CTGCGGACGTGGTCTCGGCTCCCGGCAGGGGCCGCCACTGGCGCAGCAGCAGGTCCTCGCTCAGCCCCTCCTCCACCAGCAGGGACGCCCCGATGCGGGGCTCCGCCAGCAGGGCCAGCAGCAGGTGGGGCACATCCAGCAGGCGCGATCCCCAGGCGGCGCGGCGGCGGTCGGCCTCCTCCAGCAGGTCCTCGAGGGCATCGCCGATGTAGAGGGTGCCGCCGCCGCCGTCCGGCTGCTCGGCGCAGAAGGCCTCGAGCCGGTCCAGCAGCCGGTCCTCATCGAGGGGCAGGGGGTCGACCCAGCTGGCGAAGCGCCGGTTCAGCAGCAGGGTGAGCAGCAGGTGCTCCACATCCATGGCGCCGTGGCGCCAGCGCCGGGCCTGCTCCTGGGAGGCGATCAGCAGATCCCAGGCGGCGTCGCTGAAGCGATCGGGGTCGCCGGTGAGGCTGGCCGGAGCGGCCGCCGGCCCCCGGTCGTCGCGCAGGCGGGAGTCAGTGCGCATCGGACCGGGACGACGTCTGGATCAGTTCCACCTTGTAGCCATCCGGATCCTCCACGAAGGCGAGCACGGTGGTGCCGTGCTGCTTCGGGCCGGGCGCGCGCACCACCCGGCCGCCCTTGGCGGCGATCGCCGCACAGGTGGCGTAGATGTCGTCGACACCGATGGCCAGATGGCCGAACCCGGTGCCGATCTCGTAGGCGCTGGTGTCCCAGTTGTGGGTGAGCTCCAGCACGGTGGTGTCCGTCTCGTCGCCGTAGCCGACGAAGGCCAGGGTGTAGGCGCCGCCGGGATAGTCCTTGCGGCGCAGCAGCTTCATGCCCAGCACCTCGGTGTAGAAGCGCAGGGAGCGCTCCAGATCGCCCACCCGGAGCATGGTGTGGAGGAGTCGCATCGGCGGTGCACCAGTGGGGCCATTCTGACGAGAGGGGTGGCGCAGGGAACACAGGCAGGGGCGTGGGGCCCCCCATAGGATTCGCCCACCAGCACACCCCCTGTGTACGACTCCCTCGACCTCGTCATCGACTCCATCGTTGCCCGCGAAGTGCTCGACTCCCGCGGCACCCCCACGGTGGAGGCGGAGGTGTATCTGGAGGGGGGCGCCAGCGGCCGCGCCATCGTGCCCAGCGGCGCCAGCACCGGCGCCCACGAGGCCCACGAACTGCGGGACGGCGAGAAGGCCTACTTCGGCAAGGGCGTCAGCAAGGCGGTGGAGAACATCGAGGAGCGCATCGCCCCGGCCCTCTGCGGGTTGAGCGCCCTCGACCAGGGCGCCGTCGACGAGGCCATGAACGAGCTCGACGGCAGCGACAACAAATCCGCCCTCGGCGCCAACGCCATCCTGGCCGTGAGCCTGGCCACGGCCCACGCGGCCGCCAAGGCCCTGGGCCTGCCCCTCTACCGCTACCTGGGCGGCCCGATGGCCACCCTGCTGCCGGTGCCGCTGATGAACGTCATCAACGGTGGCGCCCACGCCTCCAACAACCTGGATTTCCAGGAGTTCATGCTGGTGCCCCACGGCGCCGGCAGCTTCCGCGAAGCCCTGCGCATGGGCGCCGAGGTGTTCCACACCCTCAAGGGGCTGCTGAAGGATCAGGGCCTCTCCACGGCGGTGGGCGACGAGGGCGGCTTCGCCCCCGACCTGGCCGGCAACGACGCCGCCGGTGAACTGCTGATCCAGGCGATCGAGAAGGCCGGCTACCGGCCCGGCGACCAGATCTCCCTGGCCCTCGACGTCGCCAGCACCGAGTTCTATGCCGATGGCCGTTACGCCTTCGGCGGCGGCAGCTACAGCAGCGCCGAGATGGTCGACCAGCTGGCGGCCCTGGCGGCCCGCTTCCCGATCGTCTCGATCGAGGACGGCCTGGCCGAGGACGACTGGGAGGGCTGGCGCCTGCTGACCGAGCGCCTGGGGGGCACGGTGCAGCTGGTGGGCGACGACCTGTTCGTGACCAACACCAGCCGCCTGCGGCAGGGGATCGAGCAAGGCATCGCCAACTCGATCCTGATCAAGGTGAACCAGATCGGCTCCCTGACCGAAACCCTGCAGGCCATCGACATGGCCACCCGGGCCGGCTACACCAGCGTGATCAGCCACCGCAGCGGCGAGACGGAGGATGTGACCATCGCCGACCTGGCCGTGGCCACCCGCGCCGGCCAGATCAAGACCGGCTCCCTCAGCCGCAGCGACCGGGTCGCCAAGTACAACCAGCTGCTGCGCATCGAGGACGAACTGGGCAGCCAGGCGGTGTATGCCGGCGTGGAGGACAGGGGACCGCGGGGCAAGGCCTGAGGCCCCGGGCCCGGCGGCCAGCATGCTGATCCTCAGCGTTGCAGCCCCTCGCACCGGATCCTCCCGGTTTGGCCAGCTGCTGCGATCGATGCAGTCCGAATTCGTCTGCGAGCCCTTTCACGCGCAGGCCTCGATCCATTGCGACGAGGGCCCAAGGGGGCTGCGTTTCTATGACAAGGCGCCCTACATCCTGAGTGATTTCGGCAGGGACATGGCGGCCGATCCCCTGATTCAGGGGATCCTGCCGAGGCGGGCTCTTCGCATGCAAGCCGCACCCCGCCGCACGGCCAGCTCTCTCCATCAGATCAGTCGTCGAATCAAGAACAAGGAGAGCCTGAAGCCTGCTCGACTTCTTTCTGTCCTTCTGGAGAAAGCCGGCGCAGCGATCGGGCCGGCCTACAACATTTTCCGCGAACCCCGAATCGCCCTGCGCGTCTGCGAGCTTCTCGACGCCAGGGAGGACACCTACACGCTTGAACTCTTCCCGAACCATCTGGCACCGGAATGCCATGACGTCCTCTGCCGAACCTATCCAGTGATTCTTCATCAACGGAAGTTGATTGATAGCTATATCTCGCTGTTGAAAACCGACTCACGACGCTGGAACCGTGTCAATACGACCGGCTACAAAGTGAGGATTTGTCCCGAATCCTTCGTGAGCTACTGCCGATCCATCTCCGGCTACTACCTGCGCAGCCTCCGGGCAGCGAACGCCCCCGGGGAACCCTGCGCGGCGACGTGCCAGGGGAGCCAGCCCAGGTGTTGCGTCATCAACTACGAAGACTGGTGCGACCACCCCAACCACGAGCAGGGTGGCCGGGTGCATCAACTCCTGGAGCAGAAGGGTTTCGCTCACGTCTATCAGAATCCGGAGGCAGCGGGATCCTCCGATGCCCTGAACCGGCAGGACCAGGCCAGCAACTGGGCCGAGAAGGTGACGAATGCGGCCGAGGTGATCGATGCACTGCAGCGGCGCTCCCTGCAGGGGTTGCTGGGTGCCCGTCCCCTGGAGATCCCGGCCCTGGGGGTGCCACTTCACCCTTGAGCGCAACGGCCGCAGGACCCGACCGGAACCCCGGACACAACGGAGGCCGCCTGGCCGTGAGAACTCGGTGAACGGTTCGTTGGGACCGTTGCCGGCGGCGGTCATGAAGGGCGATGAGGGTCAAGCCAAAGCCCTGACTGAGGCTACGGCCCACCCCCCTCGCGTGTGAAGCAGGCCCGCACCACAGGTAGCCAATTGGCCTGCCTCATTCCTCTGGACCCCTGACGCGGACCCGGAATTCAGGCGCCTCCACAAGGTGAACCGTGGTGGAGGCGATCTCCACGCGCTGCTCAGCCGTGAGGAACTCATCGAGGATCCTCGTGTAGAGCCGATCCTTGGTGAGACGACGGATCTTGTAGTCCACCACGTAGCGGATGGTGAACTCCATCCAGTTGTCCGTGATCACCAGGGTGACCGCCGGATCCACCCTGGCATTCTCGACCAGGTACTTGCTCACCATCCCCTTCCAGGCCCTGATGGCCTGTTCCGTCGTCTCATTGGAGACCACCTCCTGCACCACCCGCTCCAGGATCCGGCGGGCGAGACGGTGGTCGCTGCCGTACTTCACGGGGACCTTGATCTCGTCCCAGAGGAAGGGGAAATCGCCGGAATAGTTGAAGACGGGCGCCTTGAAGACGAAGCTGTTGGCGATCCGCACGATCCTGCCCGTGTAGAGGTCCGACTCCACCCACTCGCCAAGCTCCATGAGAGTGGTGCGCAGGATGCCGATGTCGATGATGTCACCCCGGATGCCGCCGAGCTGCACCCGGTCGCCCGTTTCGTAGAAGCCGCCGAAGGAGATGGCGATCCAGCCCGCCACGCTGGCGATCACCTCCTGCAGCGCGAAGGCGATGCCGGCACTGGCCACGCCGATGGCGACAGAAAGGCCGCCCAGGCTGTCACGGAAGACAGAGGCGACCAGGATCAGGGCACCGAAGTAGCCGAGGAAGGTGATGATCTTCCTGGCGTAGTAGCGGCTGTCAGAACCCGGCAGATAGCGGGGTAGCGACCGCTTGGCCAGACGCGAGACAACCGAGATGATCAGCACTCCCGCCATGGCCAGCCCAAGCCTCCTCACGTGGGGATTGGCCAGCCATTGCCCGATCCAGCGCGACAGATCCTCCATGGATGCTCAGACGAGAGGGCAGCGGCAGCGCTGGGAGCAGGAGGCCTGACCGCAGGCTCTGCTCACTGCTTTCCGGCCGTCGTCGCCACCCCTGGCAGCTGGTCGAGGCGGCCGTCGCGCCTGAGCCGGGCCTGCAGCTTCAGCCAGGAGAGTCCCACGGGCACCGCCAGCACCAACGGCACGGCGGTGAGCGCGGGGCGGCCGCTCACCGCCAGCACCGCGGC
>NZ_JAYGHZ010000366.1:0-4690 GCF_034931285.1 Synechococcus sp. BA-120 BA3 | reverse complement strand
CCACTGCCGGTGCCGCGGTCGTCATGGGGCGGTCTCCGCGGTGGAGGCGGGCCGGCGCCACCAGCCGGCCAGCACCGCCAGCACCGCCTCGGGCCCGATCACCCCCACGAAGCCGCCGAACTCATCGACCACCACCCGCACGCCGGAGCCGTTGCGGCGGAAGCTGGTGAGCAGCCGGTCGGCCCGGATCATCTCCGGCACGAACTCCACCGGTTCGCAGAGGTCGGCGGCCTGGCTGTCGCCGCGGCCCTCCACCAGGGCGGTGAGCAGCTGCTCGCGGCTGGCCACCCCCAGCACCTCGTCCACCTCCTCCCCCAGCACCACCCACCAGGCGGTGGTGTGGCGCAGCAGGACGGAACGCTGCTCATCGAGGCTCTGGTGACCCGCCAGGGTGGGGGCGGACACCCGCGGCAGCATCAGGTCGCGGGCGGTGAGGTCGTTCAGCTGAAACACCTTGGCGATCATGGCGGCCTCATCGGCCTCGATCTGGCCCTGCTGGGAACCGAGGCGAGCCAGCAGGCGGATCTCGTTCTCGTCGGTGCTGATCTCGTTCTCGGCCGTGATCGCCGGCAGGATCCGCTCCAGCAGCAGCACCAGGGGCAGCAACAGGGTGGTGAACAGCCCAAGTCCGGGGGCGACGGCCAGCGACACGGGCAGGGCCAGCTTGCTGCCGATCGCCTTGGGCAGGATCTCCCCCAGCAGGATCACCAGCACCGTGAGGGCCACCGAGAACAGGGGCAGGGCCGGCCCGCTGATGCCGTGGCGGGCGAACACGGCGCTGGCGAAGCCGCCCACCATCAGGCTGCCGAAGATGTTGAACATGTTGTTGGCGATCACCAGCACCGCCAGGGTGCGGCCGAGGCGCTGCCGCAGGGCCGCCAGCCGCCGGGCCCCCGCCACCGGTCGGGGTCGGCTCGCCAGTTCCTGCACCTTCACCGGGTTGACCGTGAGCAGGGCCGCCTCCACCCCCGAACACAGGAAGGACCCCATCAGCATCACGACCACCGCCAGCACCAGGAGCAGGAGGTCGTTCATCCGCGGCTGATCGAAACAGACAGGAGCGGCACGGGCAGGTTCGGGGGGATCACGTGTATTTAATCGGCTGTGCCATCTTCTCGCTGTCCGTCCCTTCGCTTCGATGCCCCACACCGCCCCGATTGACCCCGCCCTGCTGGCCCGCCGTCGCCAGCGGTTTCTGCAGCAGCTGGGCGGCGCGGCCGCGGTGATTCCGGGGGCGGCGCTGGTGACCCACCACGCCGACGTGGAGCACAGCTTCCGCCAGAACAGCGATTTCTGGTACCTCACCGGCTTCGACGAGCCCGGTGCCGTGGCCCTGTTCCTGCCCCACCGGCCCGAGACCCCCTTCGTGCTGTTCGTTGAGGCAAAGGATCCGGGGGCCGAGGTGTGGAACGGCTTCCGCTGGGGCTGTGACGGGGCCGTCAGCCACTTCGGCGCCGATGTGGCCCATCCCCGCAGCGAGCTGGCCGAGCGGCTGGCGGAGTATCTCGAGGGTGCCGAGGGGATCGCCTTCCGGGTGGGGCGCCATCCCCAGGTGGAGCCCCTGGTGCTGGCCGCCTGGGGCCGCCAGCTGGATCGGGCCCCCCGCAGCGGCAAGGCCGCCCTGGGGCTGGTGGCCCCCTGCCCGCTGCTGCACGAACTGCGGCTGCGCAAGGAGCCCGAGGAACTGGCCCGCCTGCGGGAGGCCGCCCGCATCTCCGCCGAGGCCCATGAGCTGGCCCGCCAGGTGGCCCGGCCCGGCCTGAGCGAACGGCAGGTGCAGGCTGTGATCGAGCAGCACTTTCTGGAGCAGGGAGCGCGCGGGCCTGCCTATGGATCCATCGTGGCCGGAGGCGACAACGCCTGCGTCCTTCACTACACCGCCAACGCCGACCGGCTGCGGGACGGCGACCTGCTGCTGATCGACGCGGGCTGCAGCCTCGACGACTACTACAACGGCGACATCACCCGCACCTTCCCGGTCAACGGGCGCTTCAGCGGCGAGCAGCGGGCCCTCTACGAGCTGGTGCTGGCCGCCCAGGAGGCGGCGGTGGCGGCGGTGGCCCCGGGCCAGACCGCCGAAGGCGTCCACGACACCGCCGTGCGGGTGCTGGTGGAGGGGCTGGTGGAGCTGGGCCTGCTGAATGGGGCGGTGGACGGCCTGATCGAGCAGGGGGCCTACCGCCATCTCTACATGCACCGCACCGGACACTGGCTCGGCCTCGACGTCCACGACGTGGGCGCCTACCGGCTGGGCGAGCACCACGTGGCCCTCGAGCCGGGCATGGTGCTGACGGTGGAGCCCGGCCTCTACATCAGCGACCGGCTGGCGGTGCCGGAGGGCCAGCCCGCCATCGCGGAGCGCTGGAAGGGGATCGGCATCCGGATCGAGGATGACGTGGCGGTGACCGACCACGGCCACGAGGTGCTCACGGCCGCCGCCCTCAAGGCGCCGGCGGCGATGGAGCGCTGAACAGCTCCAGCACCTGGCGGGTGGACGCCAGGATCCGGTCGGCCCCGGCCTGGCGCAGCTGGTCCTCGTAGCGCTGGCGCTCGGCCTCCCGGCCGGCCTGCTGCAGGTGGGGGGGCGCCACCGCCAGGGCCTCGAAGCGCTGGCCGGGCACCTCAAGGCGGGCCCGGCGCACGGTCTCCACATCGGCCACGGTGTCGCCCAGGTAGGCCACGGGCGGTGCTCCGGCCCCCAGGGGCACGCGCGCCAGGGTGGCCGCCAGAGCCAGCAGCCCGGTGGGGTCGGGCTTGTCGGGGGCCTGGCCCATGGCGACCAGGGGGGGCGCCATCAGTTGCAGCCGACGCTCCAGCACGAAGCGGGCGGAGGGGGGCTCGGCGCCGCTGACGAAGCCCCAGGCGATCCGCCGCCCGCTCAGGGCCACGAACAAGGGGGCGTCCACCAGCAGGGGCTCACTGCCGATGAAGCCGCTCCAGAGGGCGGGGTCTCCTTCGGGATCGCCGCCGAAGTAGTGGTCGCTGAACACCGCCACCAGCCGGTCCCAGCCGGGCAGGGGGTCGGTGCCGTGGCGGCGCAGCAGCTCCATCGAGGCGTGCCAGTCGTTGTTCCAGCGGCCCTCCCCCTTGAGGGCGTCGATGACGGCGCTCTGCGGGGCCCAGCCGCTGAAATGGCGCACCGTTTCCACGATGGCGCGCCGGTAACTGCCTGCCACATCCCTGATCACGCCGTCGATGTCGAAGAGGAGGACGGCACGGGGGGCGGCGGAGGCGGCCAGTGGGGTTGCTGCGAATCGGCTGGTAGGTTAGGCAATTGCCGTTTCTCCTTGAGCGCCGAAACCGTGACAGCCCCTGAGAGTGCCGAGGCCGCTGCCCTGAGCGCCATCCCGGCGGCCATCGCAGCCGACACGACCGAAGGGCGTCCGGTGCTGCGCGGCGGCAGTGCCGCCCTGGCCACCGCCACCATCGACGAGGACGGGGTGCCTTCGGGCTACACCCCCAAGGCCGACGAGGGCCGCTTCCTGGTGAAGATCCTCTGGCTCCCCGACAACGTCGCCCTGGCGGTGGATCAGATCGTCGGTGGCGGGCCCAGCCCCCTCACCGCCTACTTCTTCTGGCCCCGGGAAGACGCCTGGGAAACCCTCAAGGGCGAGCTGGAGGCCAAGAGCTGGATCACCGACAACGAGCGGGTCGAGATCCTCAACAAGGCCACCGAGGTGATCAACTACTGGCAGGAGGAAGGGCGCGGCAAATCCCTCGAGGAAGCCAAGGTCAAGTTCCCCGACGTCACCTTCTGCGGGACCGCCTGATCGGCGGGCCTCAGGTCCCGGCCGCGTCACGCTCGAAGCTCTCGGCGGCCGCGGCCGTGTCCGGGCTGCCGAAGAGGGCAGCGGCAATCGCCGGACTGATCGTGTGGTGGGCCAGGCCGGCGGCGGCCAGCCGGGCCAGATCCTGCGGCTGGCGCAGGCTGGCCACCAGCAGCCGCGTGCCGGATCCCACCCCTTCCAGGGCCCGTTGCATGGCGATCAGCTCGCCATGGCCGTCCCGGCCCAGATCGCTGATCCGGCCCAGGTAAGCGGCGATGCCATCGGCCCCGAGGGCGGCGGCTACCAGCACCTGGGCCACTTCGTAGCAGGCCGTGAAGGTGACCGGCACGCCCTCGGTGATCAGCGCGCGCGCCACCGCCGCCCCCTGGCGGGTGATCGGCACCTTCACGTACACCCGCTGGCGATCAAGAGCGGCCAGGGCCCGGCCGTTGGCCAGTTGCTGCTCGGCATTGCCGCCCCAGGTCTGCAGATGGATCTCCCGGCACCCCAAGGCCGCGGCCCGCGCGCTCAGCGGCGCCAGGTGATCGAGGGTGCAGGGCTGGCCGGCCCGCCGCAGCAGGGTCGGGTTGGTGGTAACGCCCTGGAACAGGCCGCTGGGCAGCCAGCGCTCCCACTCCAGGGGATCGGCGCAGTCGAGCAGCAGACGCAGGGCCATGGGGTTCAGGGGGTGGGGGTGGCTGGGGTGACGGCCCACTGCCGGTCGAGGGCCTCCAGCAGGGCGGGACAGGCGCCCAGCGCCCGCAGGGGGCGGCGGGGTCTGGCGGCAGCAGGTCTGGCGGCAGCTGGTTGGGCCGCCGGGAGTGTCCCGTCGCGGTGATCTTCCGCCGGCAGATCGGCGGCGATCAGGGCAGCGAGGGGGTCGGCGGCGGCCGCGGCCTTCAGCGGGGCGGGATCCTGGCGGC
>NZ_JAYGHZ010000365.1:0-4953 GCF_034931285.1 Synechococcus sp. BA-120 BA3 | reverse complement strand
GCCCCAGACGGCGGCCGTCAGGCACCAGGGGCCGCAGGTTGGCCTCCAGCAGGCGCCGGGCATAGGCCGAGAGGCAGGCCTCCCCGGTCGCCGCGTGGACCCCCACCCCCTCGCCGGGCTCCAGCTGCAGCCAGGGCCCGTCGCCGGGGAGCCAGCGGGCCAGCACCCACACCACCAGGCCGCGGGTGAGGTCGAGCCCCTCGCCCGGATCACAGCAGCTCTCCCCCAGGGCCAGCCCCTCGCCCAGGCCCGCAGCGGCCCGCACCGGAACCGGCACCACCCCCGGCGGCTGCAGCAGTTCCAGGGCCACCGAGGCGTTGAACGGCTCCCCCTGCAGGGACCCGAGGGCGGCGCGGGCCGCGGCCGCCAGCCACACCGGCAGGGTGAATCCCCGCGGGGGCGCGGAGGGGGGGCGCAGGGAATCGATGGCGAGCGGGAACGCTGTTTTTTATGGTGGTCGATCGCCTCGCCTCCGCCAGGCCCGCGCCCCTTCCCTCCCCACAGCTCATGCAGGACAAGCTCACTCTGATGATCCCCGGCCCCACCCCGGTGCCGGAGACCGTCCTGCAGGCCATGGCCCGCCATCCGATCGGCCACCGCAGCGGCGATTTCCAGAAGATCGTGCGCCGCACCACCGAGCAGCTGCAGTGGCTGCACCAGACCAAGGGCCATGTGCTGGTGCTGACCGGCAGCGGCACCGCGGCGATGGAGGCGGCGATCGTCAACACCCTCAGCCGCGGCGACAAGGTGCTCTGCGGCGACAACGGCAAGTTCGGCGAACGCTGGGTGAAGGTGGCGAAGGCCTACGGGCTGACCGTGGAGGTGATCAAGGCGGAATGGGGCCAGCCCCTCGACCCGGAGGCCTTCCGCGCCGCCCTCGAGGCCGACACCGCCAAGGAGATCCGGGGCGTGATCCTCACCCACTCGGAAACCTCCACCGGGGTGATCAACGACCTGCAGGCCATCGCCGGCCATGTGAAGGCCCACGGCACGGCCCTCACCATCGCCGACTGCGTCACCAGCCTCGGGGCCTGTGACGTGCCCATGGATGAGTGGGGCGTGGACGTGGTGGGCTCCGGCTCCCAGAAGGGCTACATGATGCCGCCGGGCCTGAGCTTCGTGGCCATGGGCGAGCGGGCCTGGACGGCCTACGAACGCTCCGATCTGCCGAAGTTCTATCTGGATCTGGGCAAGTACCGCAAGGCGGCCGACGACGACAGCAACCCCTTCACCCCGGCGATCAACCTCTACTTCGCCCTCGAGGCCGCCCTGGGGATGATGCAGAAGGAGGGCCTGGAGGCGATCTTCGCCCGCCACGACCGCCATCGCCGGGCCACCCAGGCGGCGATGAAGGCCATCGGCCTGCCCCTGTATGCGGCCGAGGGTCACGGCAGCCCGGCGATCACGGCGGTGGCGCCGGAGGGGATCGATGCCGAGGCCCTGCGCAAGCAGGTGAAGGAGCGGTTCGACATCCTGCTGGCCGGCGGCCAGGACCACCTCAAGGGCAAGGTGTTCCGCATCGGCCACCTGGGCTTCGTCTGCGACCGCGACGTGCTCACCGCCGTGGCGGCGATCGAGGCCACCCTGCAGGGCCTGGGCCTGGCCAAGGCGCCGATCGGCGCCGGCGTGGCGGCGGCGGCGGTGGAGCTGGCCGCCTGAACGGCGGCCTGACCAGTCCCAGTCCTTGGAGCAGGCGGCTCCCGCCAAGTCCTGACAAGGATTCAGCAAGGCTACGGGCACCCGGAGGGCGTCCGTAGCCTTGCTAGTGTGACCGAGCGCGTGAAGAAACGCGGGTGTAATTCAGTGGTAGAATGTCAGCTTCCCAAGCTGAACGTCGCCGGTTCGAATCCGGTCACCCGCTTGATCAACATGTCCCGGACGTCATGCCGCAGGCTGGACGTCACACGGTGCTGAATTCGTTGAACCCTCGATTTGGGCCAGAAACGGTGGGCAGCACCTTGCAAACCCAACCAGCAGTGGGAATCAGGAGCGCGGCTTGATCAGCTGCAGCACCTGAAGACCAAGGCCGCCTGCGCGCCGCTCGCAGTCAAGGGCCTGAAGAATGGCCCGGGCCGACGCCTCAAAATCCCCCTCGCTGGCCGCTACCTGCGCCTGCTCATTGAGTGAGGCCGCCTGCAGCAACAGGCGCTGGCGCGCCCCAGGATCGGACAGCGGCGACACGCTGGACCTCGGACGTACGGGCGTCTCAAGCGTCAAGGTGACGGGGGCGGGTGGACTGGCAACGATCATGACCGGCGAGGACTTCGCAGCTTCGAAAACATGCAAAAAGGGTCTGTCGGCAATCAACAGCCCTTTTCTGTTTACATCTTAGGTCAGAACATAACAGCCTGTACCGCATGGGCGGAAGACAGGGGGAAAAGAGATGATCAGCCATTCACTGGATCGGCTGGCTTGAACCGCCGCCTGTCGGCGGGGCCCACCGGCTCAGGTGCCCGGCTCCTCCTGGTTGCCGCCCAGGGCGGCGATCTGGGAGCGCAGCTGGTCGGAACGCTGGAGGTCACCCCGGGTGAGGGCGACGGCGAGGGCGAATTCGAGCTTCTCGAGCTGGTGATCGCCCTCCACCTGGGAATGGGTGCGGAGCTTGCAGTGGGGAGCCGGGCTGGAGCCGCGTGGAGTGACACCCTGCCCGTGAAGAGCGCCGGAGGATGCCTGATAAGGGGAAGTGGGGAAGGCCATGACCCGCTTTCTTTTTATTTTGACACCCTTGGCCAGAGGACCGTGCCCTCAGGCGGCGTTGGGATAGCCGACGTCCTCCTGGCTTTCGAACGCGGGGGACGGCTCGGAGGCGACGTCGATCTCCAGCAGATGGCGGCAGTCCTGCAGCAGACGCTCGACGTTGTCAAGGCTGGCCAGCTCCTGGGGGTCCGGCCTGGCCTGGCTGGAGGCCTGCAGTTCCACCGCCGCCAGCCGCTGCTCCAGGGTCACCAGCCGCTGGGAGAGGGCATGGATGGTTTCGGCGAGATCTTCGGCATTGCGGCTGATGCGGAACGACACCGAGGCGGGAGCCATGGCGGGGGAAGCGACGGGGCTGTGCCGCATGACAACACACCCGGAGCACCCCCTCAAGCACCTGTGGCGCGGATCTCCCAGAGTGGGCCCTGCTGATCGGGCTCCACGTCGGATGAACCATGCCTGGCATCTGCTGATGTACGCGCTGGCCGGGCTCGCCGGCGGCCTGCTGGCCCTGCGCACCGGCATCCCGGCGGCCCCCCTGGCCGGAGCGTTGCTGGGGGCCGCCCTGGTCAGCGTGACGGGACGGCTGGAGGTGGCCCAGTGGCCGGTCGGCACCCGCACCCTCCTGGAAATCGGCATCGGCACGGTGATCGGCACGGGCCTCACCGGCACGGCCCTGCTGGAACTGCGCCAGCTGTGGCGACCCGCCCTGCTGATCACGGTCACCCTGGTGCTCACCGGCCTGGTGGTGGGGCTCGGATGCAGTCGGCTGATGGGCGTCAATCCCGTGGTGGCCCTGCTGGGGGCGGCCCCGGGGGGCATCAGCGGCATGAGCCTGGTGGGTGCGGAGTTCGGCGTCGGGGCGGCCGTGGCCACCCTGCACGCCGTGCGCCTGATCACGGTGCTGGTGATCCTGCCGCTGGTGGTGCGGCTGGTGTTACCGGCGACCGCCACCCCACCGGGCGGCTGACCACCCTGGACAGCGCCGCAGGGGTCGATACGTTGGGCCACCTCGTTCTTCCCTTCCGGTCCGATGGCCACACGCCACTCTCTCTCTCACCGACTGGGCCCGATCGTCCTGGCGGCGGCGGCCGTCCTGCTGGCCGGCGCCGGCACCGCCCAGAGCGCCCGGGCCGGCAATGACATCGATGGCCCCGGGGGCAAGGGGGCCCAGGTGTACTGCTTCATGCGCAACAACGGCAACGTCCACGATGTGAGCTGGAACGCCGCCTACGCCCTGATCAAGCGCCAGAGCGCCGGTCTGTTCAAGACCTCCCCCGAGCACGCCGCCGTGATGATCACCGAGGCCGTGGTTCAGAACCCCGGCACCTTTCCCGATTGCGGCCGCTTCCTGGGCGAACTGTTTGCGCCGCGCACCGCCGGCAGCACCGCAGCCAGCCCGGAACCCGGCCCCACCTCCATCTCGGTCGTCGGCGGTGGTAAGGCTGGTGGCAGCGGCATGACCCGGAGTGAGCGTTACAACTGAGCGGGCCCGCCTGCAACCTGCCATCGGTCCCCTGGGGCTGCTGCTGGTCGTGCTGCTGGGCGGCTGTGCCGAGGAGCCCCTGCCCCAGCGGCCGATCACCCGGGAGGACTGCCTGCGGACCGTGAAGCTGGAGGACCTGCCCGGGGCCCTGCGCCAGTGCGACCGGGTGGTGGCGGCCTTCCCGAAGGATCCGGGGCCGCTCAACGAACGCTTCCTGCTGCACACCCTGGCCGGCAACACCACCGCGGCCTGCCGAGACATCGCCCGGGCCACGGTGCTGGCCGCCGCGGTACCGAAGGACAAGCTCGATCCGATCCTGCGCCAGGACCTGGAGGTGAGACAGAAGAGCTGCGCCGACGACGCCCCCGCCCGTCCGGGGGGCTGAGGGCCCGGCAGCGGCTCAGCCGCTCTCGAGCCACTGGCGCACCAGCGCCGGCAGGGCCCGCTGGCGACGCAGGCTGTCCTGGCCCTGCAGCAGCAGGGAGATCCGCTCGGCCTTGCTGGCGATCAGGTCGTCCACCAGCCGGTCGGCCACACCCAGCTGCAGCCAGTGGCTGGTGAGCGCGGCCCCCATGCCGATGCGGTGGCAGCGGTCCTCGGCCTGCTCGGCGTCGCCCGGGGTCCAGGGCCGCTCCACCAGCACCACATGCCGGGCCCGGTGCAGGGTGAAGCCGAGGCCGCCGGTGCCGTAGGTGGCGATCAGCACCGGGGAGCGGCCCGACTGAAAGGCATCCACCAGCGTCTGCCGGCGCGGCGGCGGCACGGCGCCCACC
>NZ_JAYGHZ010000364.1:0-5008 GCF_034931285.1 Synechococcus sp. BA-120 BA3 | reverse complement strand
ATCCTGGCGGCGGTGGACGCCCCGGCCGGCAGCCTGATCGCCCTGGGGGATGCCCAGGAGGACCCCCGGCCCAGCGATCGGGTGACCCGGGTGCTGAACCGCCGCCTGCTGCAGGCCCTGGAGCGGGAACTGGACCAGCTGACCCTGGAGGACCTGCTGTTCGACCTGCGCAGTGCCCGGGCCGCCTTCAGTGAATCGGGGGGCCTGCTGCTGGGCTGAGGCGGGCCGTTCCGATGAATATCACGGCCAGGTCGTCGTCGAAGCGGACCTGGAACCCGCCGCAGCGGCGGTAGTGGAGCAGCCGGCCGAGGGTGCGCACCGGGCCACGGCCGAACAGGTCCATGCCGCGCATGGTGATGGCGCCGAAACCGCTGGCCTCCAGCCAGCGCCGCAGCTCCGCCGGGGGCACGAACCGCCGCCAGTCATGGACGCCGGCGGGGATCAGCCGCAGCAGCGTCTCCAGCAGCCAGATCATGGTCAGCCGGGAGCGGAAGGTGCGGTTGATGGTGTCGAAGCAGAGCGTTCCTCCGGGGGCGAGCACCCGGGCGATCTCGGCGATCACGGCCTCGGGACGATCGACATGCTCCAGCACATCGACGCAGACCACCACATCGAAGCGGCCGGCGGCGAAGGGAAGCGCCTCCGCCCTGCCGACGTGGTATTCGATGGCCAGGCCCGAGGTGGCCGCATGGCTGCGGGCCGCCGCGATGCAGGGCGCGGAGCGGTCGATGCCGGTGACCAAGGCGCCGCGGCGGGCCAGGAATTCGCAGGTGTAGCCGCCGCCGCAACCCACATCCAGAACCCGCCGATTGCGCCAGTCGGAAACGAACCGATCGAAGTAGAGAAAGCGCAGCGGATTGAGTTGGCTGAGGGGAAAGATCGTCGCCGACTCCTCCCACCAGCAAGCCGCCTGCTGATCGTAGAATGCAAGATTGTTGCGCAGCAAGGTGGCGACAAGGTCGGTCTCGATCATTATCCCGACCCTCAACGAAGCCGGCCATGTTGGGCGCACTTTGCAGCAGCTGGAGATCCTCGATCCGCCGGCCGACGAGGTGATCGTGGTAGATGGCGGCAGCACCGATGCCACCCTGGCCACGGCCCAGGGGCACGGCTGCCGTGTGATCCGTTCGCCGCGGCCGGGGCGGGCGGTGCAGATGAACCGGGGGGCGGCGGCGGCCCGCGGCGAGATCCTCTGCTTCCTCCATGCCGACACCCTGGTGCCCTCGGATCTTGTGCAGCTGGTGAGCACCACCCTGGCCGACCCGGCCATCAGCGGCGGCGGCTTCCTGGCCCTGATGCGGGGCGCCGACCGCACCCGCTGGGGCGTGAGCCTGCACAACGCCCTCAAGACCCATTACGCAGCCCTGCTGTTTCGCCCCCACCGCTACCTGCTGAAGGGTTTCCGGGTGCTGTTCGGCGACCAGGCCATGTTCTGCCGCCGCAGCGACTTCCTGCGCTGCGGCGGTTTCGATGAGCGCCTGCCGATCATGGAGGACGCCGATCTCTGCGACCGGCTGGGCCGGCTGGGGCGCATCCGGCAGCTCGACCGGGTGGTGGAGACCTCCGATCGACGGGTGGCGCGCTGGGGCTCCTGGAAGGCCACCGGGATCTACCTGGCGGTCGGGCTGCTCTGGGGCCTGGGGGTGCCGGCGGCCCGGCTGAAGCGCCTCTACGGCGAGATCCGGGACTGACGCTCGGCCGTCCGACACCCCGCGACGCACACTCAGCCGTTGAGGGTCCAGTCGTAGGGGAGCCAGGCGATCCGGACGTCGGCCGGCAGATCCAGGTCCGGCCGGTGGCGGCCCACGTAGGCGGCGATCGAGGGGGCCACCGCCAGGAAGTCCCGGCGGTACCACTGGAGGATCCGGCTGCAGTGCAGGGTGCGGCGGACCGGATCGAAGCGCAGCTTCAGGGGGTTGCGCAGAAACCGTTGGGCGTCCTCCTCCAGTTGCTCGGTGACGTGCTCGGGGCGATAAGCCTCCGGCCGCAGCAGGGGGCAGCCCCTGGCGGCGCAGACCAGGGCGAAATGGAGGCGGGGGTCACCGAAGCGGGGCCGCAGCAGGCCGTGCTCGATCTGATCGAGGCTGAGGGGCTGGCCCTGCACGCTGATCACCGGCCGGGAGAAGAAGGCCAGGAACGCCGGCCAGTTCGGTACCCCGGCGAAGCTGGGCCGGATCGAGACCAGCGGGAAGCGGGCCAGCACCTGCCGGATCACCAGGGCGTTGTAGAGGTTGATCCAGAGGGCCAGCGCCCCGGGCCCATCACCGGGGTCCGCATCGAAGGGGCGCTGCTCCGCCAGCCAGCCCTCCAGTGCCTCGGCGTCCTGCCCTTGCCAGGCGCCGTAGTCCACCCGGCCCTCCCCATCGACATGGCGGCGCAGCAGGTCATCCCAGACGGCGACGTCGATCATGGGGCGACCCGTTCCGGCCCCATCGTTCCATGGCCGTCTCCCGGGGGCTGGTGATCCGTACCCGAACGGCCCGGGAGTGGATTCCTAGGCTGGACCCATGGTTCCCGCCCCCTCCCTGCCCGATCCCACCGGCCCCCTGCTGGAGGAGATCCTGGTGCCGCTGCTGCAGGACTACGCCGAGTCCTTCGATCGCGGCCTGCTGCTGCTCGACCACTGCCCGGAGACGGTGCTGTCCCTGGCCGACCAGCACCAGCTGCGGGTACGGCTCGACGAAGCGCGCCGGTCCCTGGCGGCGGCGAGGGCCCTGCGGGCCGCCGCCCCCAAGCCGATGGGACTGGCCATGGAGACGATCACCCCCTGGCACCAGCTGGTGGTGGAGGTCTGGAGCCTGTCGGCCAGGCTGCGGGCCGTTGGCATCCGGCCCTGAACCGGCCGCTCCATAGGATCAACCCAGTTGGCTCCCGGCCTGTTGTCCTCCTCCGCGAGCGTCCATGTCAGCGCTGCCCCACTGCCGGCGCCGCTGCTGCTGCCGGCCGGCGGCAGCCTGAGGGGAAGCGTGACGGTGCCCGGCGACAAGTCGATCTCGCACCGCTCGCTCCTGTTCGGGGCGATCGCCGAGGGCACCACCCGCATCGAGGGGCTCCTGCCCGCCGAAGATCCCCAGAGCACCGCCGCCTGCCTGCGGGCCATGGGGGTCAGGGTCTCGCCGATCGCTGACGGCCAGGTGGTGACCGTCGAGGGGGTGGGCCTGGACGGGCTGCAGGAGCCCGCCGACGTGCTCGACTGCGGCAACTCGGGCACCACCATGCGGCTGATGCTGGGGTTGCTGGCCGGCCGGGCGGGGCGCCACTTCGTGCTCAGCGGCGATGCCTCCCTGCGCTCGCGGCCGATGCGCCGGGTGGGGGCTCCCCTGGCCCAGATGGGCGCCCGCATCCAGGGGCGTGAGGACGGCAACCTGGCCCCCCTGGCGGTGCAGGGGCAGACCCTGCACGGCAGCGTCATCGGCACGCCGGTGGCCTCGGCCCAGGTCAAGAGCGCCCTGCTGCTGGCCGCCCTGACAGCCAACGGGCCCACCACCGTGATCGAGCCGGCCCCCACCCGCGACCACAGCGAGCGGATGCTGCGGGCCTTCGGTGCCGACCTGGAGGTCGATGGCGACCAGGGCCGGTTCATCACCGTGCGGCCCGGACCGGCCCTGGAGGGCCAGGCCGTGGTGGTGCCGGGCGACATCAGCTCCGCCGCCTTCTGGCTGGTGGCGGCGGCGATCACCCCGGGGGCCGATCTGACGGTCGAGAACGTGGGGCTCAACCCCAGCCGCACCGGCATCCTCGATGTGCTGGCCGAGATGGGCGCCCGGATCACCGTGCTCAACAGCCGCGACGTGGCCGGCGAGCCGGTGGGCGATCTGCGCGTCCAGCACGGCCCGCTGCGGGCCTTCCGCATCGAGGAGCCGATGATCCCCCGCCTGGTGGACGAGATCCCCGTGCTGGCGGTGGCGGCCTGCTGCGCCGAAGGGCTGAGCCGCATCAGCGGCGCCGCCGAACTGCGCGTCAAGGAGACCGACCGCCTGGCGGTGATGGCCCGCCAGCTCACGGCGATGGGGGCCCGGCTCGAGGAGCACGCCGATGGCCTCAGCATCGAAGGCCCCACCCCGCTGCACGGGGCGGAGGTGGACAGCGAGACGGATCACCGGGTGGCGATGAGCCTGGCGGTGGCCTCCCTGGTGGCCCGGGGCGACACCCGCCTGGGGCGGCCGGAGGCGGCCGCCGTCTCCTACCCAGGCTTCTGGGATGACCTGGCCCGCCTGCGGCACTGAGACGGCTGAACCGGAACCGGGGCTCGAGCTGCTGCCCCGGCGGGGGCGCGACGGCAGCTTCAGCCTCTACAGCGGCACCTTTGACGAGGGCTTCCACAGTGCCGCCGGCGCCCTGCTGGAAGCCAACCAGAAGTTCGTGGTCCCGGCGGCGCTGGAGCGCTTCGCCCCGGGCCGGCAGCTGGTGGTGGCGGAGGTGGCCGTCGGCACCGGCACCAACACCGCCGCCCTGCTCGCCGCCGCCACCGCCGCCGGCCTGGAGCTGGACTGGTGGGGTCTGGAGCTGGACCACCGGCCCCTGGCCCTGGCCCTGGCGGACGCCGGTTTCCGGGCCCAGTGGCCCGCCGCGGTGATCGGCCGACTGGAGGAGCTCAGCGGCAGCGATCGCCTGCGGCTGGGCGATGCCCGCCGCCTGCTGCCCGAGCTGCTGGACACGCTGGTGGGCCGCTGCGACCTGGTGCTGCTGGATGCCTTCTCCCCCCAGCGCTGCCCCCAGCTCTGGAGCCTGGAATTCCTGGAGCAGCTGGTGCGGCTGCTGCGGCCCGACGGCCGGCTGCTCACCTACAGCTCCGCGGCGGCGGTGCGCCGCTGCCTGCAGGATCTGGGCCTGGAGCTGCGGGCGATCCGGCCGCCCGCCAGCGAACCGGAGCGCTGGAGCGCCGGGACGGCCGCCAGTTTCACCCCACTGGCCCCCCATCCATCCCTGCGCCCCCTGGAGCCGTTCGAGCGGGAGCACCTGGCCAGCCGCGCCGGGGTGCCCTACCGGGACCCCAGCGGCACCGCCA
>NZ_JAYGHZ010000363.1:0-4917 GCF_034931285.1 Synechococcus sp. BA-120 BA3 | reverse complement strand
CAGCTGGGGCTGCTGGCCCGCAGCGCCTGGGCGATGGGCCGGGGGATCACCCCCCTGCTGAGCTTCAGTGAAGGCCGGGCCTTCCGCACCGCCCTGCGCCTGGAGCGCCATCCTGCCCGCGGCGAGGAGGGGTCTCTCGGTCTGGTGGCCCATTGCCACGGCTGCGGGGACCAGCAGGTGCAGGGCCTGGGGCGGCTGGGGCGGTGGCGGCCCTGCGGCTGCCCCGCGGCACCCTCCGGGGAGGTTCCGCCCCTGGCGGTGAGCGGCCCCCTCTGGATCGGCCCCCTCCAGGATCCCGCCACGCTCACGACCATGCTCCAGGAAGCCGAGACCGGCGGCGTCCACCTCGATCGCCCGGGCCGGCGGCTGCTGGAGCGGCTCCGGGCCGATCCGGCCGGCACGCCCCGCTGCTGGCCCGTGGACGCCATCGCCCGCCGGCTGGGCCAGGGCCCCCCGCCGCTGGCCGACCTGGTGGCGGCCCT
This sequence comes from Synechococcus sp. BA-120 BA3, assembly GCF_034931285.1. Lineage (NCBI taxonomy): Bacteria > Bacillati > Cyanobacteriota > Cyanophyceae > Synechococcales > Synechococcaceae > Synechococcus > Synechococcus sp. BA-120 BA3. Next base: position 4,435 of record NZ_JAYGHZ010000363.1, on the reverse strand, counting down.
GTCGGTCCAGGGGTTCCCGACCGCCCCCAGCGGCGTGATGGCCGGTCAGCTGCGCAGCGAGGCCCCCTGGCCGGTGATCGTGGCCACGGCCCGGGGCCTGCTGGCCGCGACGGCTGCTAGATAGGTACCCCGTTCCCCCCTGTCCGGGCCATGGCCTCTGAAATCTTCGGCACCGCCGCCATCTTCTGGGTGCTGATCCCTGTCGGGCTGGCGGGCGGCGCGCTGCTGCTCAAGCTTCTGAACGACTGAAGCCCCGGATCGCGCCGGCGCCGGACGCACCTCTAGGCTCAGCCCGCTTCCTTTGCTGGGGTCCATGAAGGTTCTTGTCATCGGCGGAACAGGAACCCTCGGTCGCCAGATCGCCCGTCGCGCCCTCGATGCGGGCCATGTCGTGCGCTGCGTGGTGCGATCCCCCCGCAAGGCCGCCTTCCTCCAGGAGTGGGGCTGCGACCTCACCCGCGGTGACCTGCTGGAGCCCGACAGCCTTGATTACGCCCTCGAGGGCCAGGAGGCGGTGATCGACGCCGCCACGGCCCGGGCCACCGATGGAGGCAGCGCCTATGACATCGACTGGGCCGGCAAGCAGAACCTGTTCGCGGCCTGCCGACGGGCCGGAGTGCGGCGGCTGGTGTTCATCTCCCTGCTCGATGCGGCCCGCCACCGCAGCGTGCCGCTGATGGACATCAAGGCCTGCACGGAGGAGTGGCTCGAAGCCTCTGACCTCGACTACACGATCCTGCGCTGCGTCGCCTTCATGCAGGGCCTGATCAGCCAGTTCGCCATCCCGGTGCTGGAGAGCCAGACCGTCTGGGTGAGCGGGGCCCCGACACCGATCGCCTACATGAACACCCAGGATGTGGCGCGCTTCGCCGTGGCCGCCCTGGAGCGCCCGGAAACGGTCCGGCAGGCGTTCCCCGTCGTCGGCCCCCGGGCCTGGACCACCGGGGAGATCACCCAGCTCTGCGAGCGCTACAGCGGCCGGGAGGCCCGGGTGTTCCGGGTGCCGCCGGTGCTGCTGCGGCTGATGCAGGCGATCACGAGCTTCTTCGAAGCCAGCCTGAATGTGGCCGAGCGCCTCGCCTTCGCCGAGGTGGTGGGGGGCGGCGAGGCCCTCACGGCACCGATGGAGGCCAGTTATGCCGCCTTCGGCCTCGATGCGGCCGAGACCACCCGCCTGGAGGACTACCTCAAGGAGTATTACGACACGATCCTGCGGCGCCTGCGGGAGATGGAGTCGGACCTCGACAAGGAAGCCAAGAAGAAGCTGCCGTTCTGAGCACTCCGGCGCACCAGTTCGTGTGTACTATTGCTGCCTTTGGCGGCGACCATGGCGATTTCCCAGATCAAGAACCTGCAGCGGCGTCTGGCGAACCTCGAGGAGGAGGCGATCGCCGAGCTCACCCGTGCCTGCGGCCATGAGCTCTGGGCCTCCCTGGGCTTCGATGCCTTCGATGGCCTCGAGGATCCCGACCGCCGTGCCCGGGCCAACTACTACTACGGCCAGCTGCAGACCGTCAGGGAGCTGAAGGACGCCCTGGCGGTCTGAGCAGGGCCCCCAGCCGCTGCCGCTCCGAGGGGCTCACCTCGCGCCAGTCGCCCGGCGCCAGCCCGGCCAGGTCCAGCGGCGGGCCCCCATCCATCAGGTCGATCGCCGTGCGCAGCAGGCGCAGGGTGGGCAGGCCCACCGCCGCGGTCATGCGCCGCACCTGACGGTTGCGCCCTTCCCGCAGCTCCAGCTCCAGCCAGGCCGTCGGCACCCGCAGGCGGTGCCGGATCGGCGGCTCCCTTGCCGGCAGAGAGGGGTCATCCACCGCCCTGGCCCGGGCCGGCAGGGTGCGGCGTCCCTTGACCATCACCCCCCGGCGGAGGCTGTCGAGGGCCGTCTCGGTGACGGCACCCTCCACCTGCACCAGATAGCGGCGCCAGTGGCCCCGGGCCGGATCGGTGAGCCTGGCCTGGAGGCGGCCATCGTCGGTGAGCAGCAGCAATCCCTCGCTGTCCGCGTCCAGCCGACCGGCGGCGTAGACGTCGGGGCGATCGATGTGGTCCGCCAGGGTCCCCCAGGCACTGCCCGGTTCGGGCCGGAACTGGCTGAGGACCCCGTAGGGCTTGTGGAAGAGGAGGGTGGTGCTCACCGCCTCCGCTGTCAGGAGCTTTCCCTGGCCCGCCAGAGGTTGACCACGCCGATCGAGATCAGCAGCAGGCCCAGATCCATCGCGATGGGGGGAAGGATCATGGGGAGCCGGAGGCGGGAGGCCGGCCGACCCTATCGCTCGGCGACCGCCGTCGTGTGGCGCGGCCGCGACGAGGTGGGGCGCGCTGGGCGCCTAAGCTGATCCTCTGTTGTCATCCCCAGGCCAGCCGACCCGCATGATCGAAACGTCCGGTGTGATCGAAAAGGAGCAGGGCAACGGGTTCTACCTCGTCACCCTGGAGCAGCCTGCCGGTCACCAGTGCCTCTGCCGGGCGGCGGGCAAGCTCACCAAGTTCCGCATCAAGCTGCTCGCCGGCGACAAGGTGCTGGTCGAGATCAGCCCCTACGACCTGACCCGGGGCCGCATCACCTACCGGGAGCGCAACGCCGGTGCCACCGGTCCCCGGCCCGGCGGCAACCGTCCCGGCGGCCCCCGGCGCCGCTGAGCACGGCCGGGCCACCCAAGTCCTGGGGTCCCGGAGCTCGAAGCTCAGGGCCCGGAACCCTCAGATCTCCAGCAGGCCGTCGGTTTCCGGGCGGCGGTCCAGGTGCAGGTCCCTCGGCACCATCAGCACGTTGGCCTGCAGCAGTTCGGGGTGGTCCTCGAGGGTGAGGAGCCACTCACGGAACTCCTCGTTGATGGCGTAGCTGTCCTCGAACAGCTCCCGGCCGTCCAGGGCTGCCCGCCGTGCCAGGGCCCAGCAGACGGCCACGGTCACCCGTCGATGGACGGCCGCATCCAGGGGCGTATCGGAAAAACCGTCGTGATCGCTGGCGTCGTCTCTTGGCCTGTCCATCGGGGTGATCTCGGTGGATGTCCTGTGGTGCCCACGTTGGCGGCTGGTGGGCGCAACGACGGTGTTGGTTGTCACATCGTTGCAGGAAAAGCGCCTGCGACAAGCCAAGCCAGGCCAAAAATTAAGCCGATCGGCCCCTTCAGGCCGACCGGCGCCCGAGGTTCGGCAGCACGGGGCCGCTGACGCTGATCATCCGCCCGGCGTCGTCCGCCAGGGCCTGCAGCGGCAGGCGCTCGTCGCTGCCCGGTGCCCTGCCCCCGGCGGCGGCCGTCTCCGGCGCACGCGCGCGGATCACGTAGGGCTCGCTCACGGTCCAGCCCCGGGCGTAGCCGATCAGCAGCGGATCGGCCGGCGCGAACACATAGGACGGCCGCCGTGGGATGGATTCCTGACCGGAGCGATCCCCGTCCATGCGCACGGCCCTGGTGATCGCCTGCACGAAGCGGCTGCGGGTGACCACGGTGGTGAGGTAGGCCACCACCCGTAGGCGCGGGGCGTCGAAGCCTTCGGCGCACATGTCGATGCTCACCAGCCAGTCGGCCTCTCCGGCCTGGAAGGCCGCCAGGCGTTGAGCCGCCTCCGGATCCTGGGAGTGCACCAGATGCACCCGGTCCCCCTCCTGGGCCAGCAGGTCGGCGATGGTGCCGGCGTGGCCGATGTCGCGGGCCACCACCAGCCCGCCCGCCCCCGGGTGCTCCAGCCGCACCCGCTCCAGGCGGCGGCGGGCCTGGAGCAGCAGCCGCAGGGCGATGCCGCCCCGATCCCCGGGCCAGATGGCCCGACGCAGGTTGCGGGCCCGCCAGCTCTCCCGTTGCTCCGCCGAGAGGGGGGAGGTCTCGGTGTCCCGTCCGTCCTCCGGGCGTCCGTGCTCCACCCAGCCATCCTGGAAGCGGAATTCCAGGGGCCGCACGTCGCCGGCGGCGATCAGGGCCCGGGGCTCGACGCAGAGGTCCGGGATGATCCGCTCGGCCGGGCCGTCCTGGTCGTGCATCCGGATCCGGCGGGCGGCACAGAAGCCGAGGTTGTCGGCGCGGAAGGGGGTGCCGGTCAGCCCCAGCCGCAGCCGGGCACCGCCGCTGAGGCTGCTGAAGGCGTGGCCCCAGGCCGTGGCCTCCGGCTCCAGGGGGTCGAGGCCCAGGTGGTGCACCTCGTCGGCGATCGCCAGCCAGGGCCGGCCCGCCAGCAGGCGGCCCAGCTCCAGCTCCAGCCTCAGGCGGTGCAGGGCCGCCCCCTGGTAGCTGAGCAGCAGCCCCTGGCCGGCGGACGGAGGAGGGTCTCCCCCCGGGGCGTCCCATTCCCGCAGGTCCAGGCCGAGGCGGGCGGCGGCGTGGATCCACTGGCGGCCGATGGCGCTGCGGTGGCAGAAGACCACGAACCGCTCCAGCCGCCCCTCCCGCTGCAGCTGCCGGAAGGCGAGCAGGGCCCCCAGGGTCTTGCCGGCCCC
>NZ_JAYGHZ010000362.1:0-5103 GCF_034931285.1 Synechococcus sp. BA-120 BA3 | reverse complement strand
CATCCCAATGGACTGATGAGCAAGACCAACCGGCGCCGGCTACGGCGTCAACAAGCCGGGGCTACAGCCTCACAGGGTGGGCCAGATTTCATGTCGCCGGAGGACCAATTCCGGATGTCGCTTGACAAGCGCCAGCGATCAGCCAAGGTTTGGGCCTCGCTCACGGATGTGAACAGCTCAGTGTTCAGGAACTCATCTGTTCGACGACAATCTGGTTGAGGCGCACATCAACCTGATTGACACGGGACACTCATCCCTGAACCGGCTGTTGAACGACTCGGCAAACCCGTTCTGCCACGGTGATCCTGGTTCGATGTAGGCCGTGGTGGTGCCGCTGTTCTCGCTCCAGCGCTTGAGGGCGTGGGCGATGAATTCGGGCCCGTTGTCGCTGCGGATGAACGCTGGGGCTGGGTAGAGGCTGGTGAGCTCCTCCAGCACCGCCACGACGTCTTTGGCCTTGCAGCGCCTGCCCACCCGGATGGCCAGGCAGAGACGGCTGTGCTCGTCGATCACGTTGAGGAACTTGAGCCGCCGGCCATCGGCCGTGGCGTCGAATTGGAAGTCCATCGCCCAGACCTGGTGCGGGTGCTCAGCCTGGTGACGTCGCACCGAGCCTTCAGCCGGGCGTGCCCTCTTCTGTTTGCGGGGGGTGGGCCGCTGCAGGCCCTCCTCGCGCCAGAGCCGGTGCACCCGCTTGTGGTTCACCGTCCAGCCTTCCCGCCGCAACAGGCGGTGGGCCATGCGCCGGCCCCAGCGGATGTGCTCAGCTGCGATTTCGCGGAGACGATGCCTCAGCTTGGCCTCCTCAAGATCGACGACCTTGCCGACATGCCGCTGGCTGCTGCGGTGCTGGCCCACCAAGCGGCAGACCCTCCGCTGGGATGCCCGGTAACGCTCCTGCAGGACTGTGACGGCCCGCCGGCGACGCTCCGGGCTCAGAAGTTTCCCTCAGCGAGATCCTTGAGCATCGCCTTGTCGAGCTCTGCTTCCGCCAGAAGCCTTTTGAGCCGGGCGTTCTCTTTCTCCAGCTGGCTGAGCCGTTTGGCCTCTTCTGCCTTCATTCCGCCGTAGAGCTGCCGCCAGCGGTGGTAGGTGGGCTGGGAGACCTCGAGAACTCGGCAGGCGTCCGCAACTGTCTGGCCCTGGGCAAGCAACTGGTCAGCCGTTTTGAGCTTGCGGATGATCTGCTCGGGTGTGTGGCGGGTTCGTTTCATGGTGGAGTCCCCGGCCCAGTCTGGCCGGATGAGGACTCTCATTCACCCTGGACCGATTTCAGGGGGACCACGCCACGTTGCTCAGGTCACGGTCTACGCCCGACCCCTCGGCGTGGCCCTGGCCCAGAAGACCTACGACACCCATGAATCCAGCGAGAAGGCAGCGCTCAAGGAGCTGCTGAGCAGTCTGGATCTCGATGGTGTGCTGATCCAAGCCGACGCTCTGCACACGACGCAAGCGTTTTTCGCTGGTGCATGGAGCAGGGGGCCGACCTCCTGCTGACCGTCAAATCGAACCAGAGGAGCCTTTACCGGCAGATCGGGCGCCAGTTCGAGGGCAAGCGCAAAATCCCTTTCACCGCAACAGATTTCGAGAAACGGCACGGGCGTCACACCCGCTGGGAGCTCAGGGCCAAGGAAGCACCTGAGCACATCAAAGCCAATTGGCCGGGCAGCGCCTGGATCGTGGAGCTCATCACCACAACCAGAACGAGGAAGGGTCCGCGAGCGGTGGCCTGCCACCGGTTCATCACCAGCCTGCGGACCAACCCAGACGCGTTGCTGCGAATGATTCGGCAGCGCTGGAGCATTGAAAACGAATGGCACTGGGCCCGCGACACGCAGCTCGGTGAGGACGCCCACCGCTACGCCCATCGCACCGGTGCCGCGGTGTTCTCGTTCCTGCGAACGGTCGTGATGAACCTGTTGCGTCGCGGTGGCTATCGATCAATCCGCCAAGGGTTTCGGGAGCTGGCGTACGACATCAAGGGGATGCTGGCGCTGGGTGGTGTGGCGACTGCACCAGAGACGACCCGATCACACTTTTAGGCAGCCCTGCCAGATTGACCTGCATCCAGTCAGAAATCAGAGTGCCACGCAAATTGAGCCGTTAGACCAATTCACAATCCGACGAAGCATAGCCTTGTCTCTTGACATTGCATATTGCAATGCTAGCATTCCAATACACATTACTCGGCCTTGGCAGAGACTGTCCGCTTTGATACGCTGCTGGAGTCTTTCCTGGGCTCGGCTGAGCGACATGTGGATGCCTCCATAGCGGCTGATGCAGGCACTCCATCTTCAGAGTCTGCTGCGTATTTTGGCGGGAAGGTGTCGCTTCTGCAGGTTCGTTTGTCTTCCATATCGCGGCTGCTCGTCCGAAATCCGTCTGATTCACTTGTGGTAGCCATACCAGACTTCGGCCAGTGTACTGGGTCTGCAGCCAAACGAAATCTCCGATTTGTTCCAGGTCGGTTATCTTTTATTCTTCTACCTGGAGAAGTTCTCAAGATAACCCCAAAATCAAATTCTATTTCCGGATTCTTATTTAAGCTATCGGCTCAGGATATTGTTTCTGAATCTATCACTCACGGTGTAGGTGAACCATCGCTGATGTCGCTCGCAGATACATTACCTGGTCATGAATCGTTGTTGCTCGCGTGTGCTAAGCAGATGATTATTCCAGAAGCATCTGCATTAGTTGTTGAGCCACTGGAGGCATCTGTTTTTTCTCTTTTAGCGAGTCTTCTGGCAGCTGAGCAAAAATCAGTACCATCGAGCCTGATCAACGCTTCAACCCATTCTCGCTATGTACAAATCGCTCTTTCATATATGGAGGAACGCCTTGCCGAACCTATTACTCTTCGTGACCTTTGCAATACCTGCTGCGTATCAGCTCGCACATTGCAGATATCATTCAAATCCGTAATGAATCGTCCACCTTTACAGGTGCTTCATGAGCTTCGCCTTACTCGCTTGCGCGAATTGCTACTTTGTGGCGCAAAGGTTGCAACGGCGTGCAAGAGTGTTGGCCTCTCACCTTCGGGTCGTTTATCTGCAAGCTATCAAAGCATGTTTGGCGAATTGCCCAGGCAGACGAGGTCTGCCAACTAATCGTTAACATTTGAATTTTCTAGACTCTCTGTTCTTTCTTTATTGATATGAGCCTTCCCTCAGTTGCAGTAGTTGATGACGACCTAGGTGTTCTCCAGATTGCTACCTTAGAGATTGAGGATTGTGGGTACATAGTCGATTCATTCTCCTCACCGCTGGAATTTCTTGATTCGATTCATGCATTTAAACCATCACTTGTTCTGCTCGACCTCATGATGCCTGAAATGAACGGCCTGGAGTGTCTGCAGCGGCTGAGCACCGGCATTCTTAAATCTCCTGTTTTGATGTTTACCTCTATCGATGAGGAGCAGTTTCGTAAGCAAGCTCTGGATTTGGGTGCTACGGCCTATTTTCTGAAGTCAGAATTCCTGGCCAGCCCATGTACCATCATCCAACGCTACATGAAGGCCTAACTCTGTTCTTGTTACGAGGTGCGAACTGCGCCGAATGCGCCGCATTCTGCATTGGTGACTTGCATAGCCCATTCATTCAGTTAGAGTAATTTTACACCCTCCCACCCACTTCACATGACTACCACGTTTCACAAAGTTGCAGTCGTTGATGATGATCCGCGCGTGCGTAAGTTGATTGGCCTTTCGCTTGGTGAATTGGGTGTTGATGCGGACTTCTACGATGAACCTTTCGAATTTTTGCGGGTCGTTAGCGATTCAAGCCCCAAGCTTGTTCTAATTGATTTAATGATGCCCCAAATGGATGGCGTAGAATGCTGCCGTCGACTTAGACAAATGGGCTGCACAGCATACCTCTGTATCGTATCAGCTCTTTATGACGATCAAATGGTTCGCGATGCGCTAAGCGCTGGAGCCAATCGCTATCTCGGCAAGTCTGAGGTATTCGAGATACTAGACGAATTACTGAAGGCATCAGATTGCTTTTCGGCAAGCTAGCACCGTTTCCCTTTACTAGAGTGCAGACGGAGTACCTCTTTAGCAGTTTTCCTGCCATTATTTACGGTTTGCACTGTTATTACTACCGTCTTCCATGTTAAGTAGATGCAGACCATTCTTCGACTACTTTTAGTGGTATTCTCTACTCGCTCTACCTGTGGGGTTCTCATAGGTATCCAACATTTTGATTGCCGGGAGCGAGATTCACCACTTGTTGCCATAGCCAGCAGCAAGCTCGTGGCTACTTCGTTGTCAGGCATTCTGGTTTCTTTCATAGTCTGGGAATCCCTATCCGTATTTCTTCTTTCTAAAGCCACCACTTCCGCGGATTTCTCTATTTCTATGCGGGTCGTTCAAAGAAAGATGTCTTCGCACGGGCTGTTGGTTCGGCTAATGTAGTTGTAGCATCTATCAGAACTCTGCTCTCGCAAGTCGCATTGGCTCCATGAATGGGTTTTCATCCAACGAATCTGCCAGAACTGATCTCTGGGTTCGGGACAACCGCCGCAGAAGTTAGTAACTTCACTCTGATCGTTCAGCATTCTCCAATGCATTGCAATGCAGATGTTTTCATCGGAATACTCTCGCTATTTACCGTTTATACTGAATATTTAGGTCTGAGCTGACTGCAAGATTTGATGGGTTATCTCCGACTAAGTCTTGGGTGGCATGTTGGAACCTGATGTTGCTGCTGTAAGCAGCCTTCCAAACTCACTACCAGAATTTGAATTCAAGATTTCTGACTGGTCACAGCCTTGAAGGTCGTTCGTCGTCGCGTCTAGCGCGCTATTAGGAGTTGGATCCATGCAGAAAGGGAAGTTCGGATATATATTGACTGGCTCGGTGACTTTCAGGAAACGTACCAGTACAGCTCTGCACGCCCTCGCGTCCGAAACACCCACGGCCAAATCCAAAGCCCATGGTCAGACTGAATTTGGGGAGGCCGGGCCATGACCGATGTCATCTTTGGAGGTTCGACCCCGAAAGGAAACGTGGTTTGGGTTCCCACAGCGCTCCCTGCCCTGGCGACAACACTGCTAGATCCTCTACTGGTGTTGATCCCGATTAGGAAATTGTTCACTTTTTTG
>NZ_JAYGHZ010000361.1:0-5124 GCF_034931285.1 Synechococcus sp. BA-120 BA3 | reverse complement strand
ATCTGGCAGCGCCCACCGGCAAGGCGGCGGGCCGGCTGCGGGCCGCCACCGGGGGCACCCTTCCCTGCACGACCCTGCACCGGCTGCTGGAGAGCCGCGGCGACCGTTTCGGCCGCCACCGCGGCCGCCCCCTCGACCTCGACCTGCTGGTGGTGGATGAGGTCTCGATGGTGGATCTGGGCCTGATGGGCGCCCTGCTGGAGGCCCTGCCCGGCACCTGTCGGCTGGTGCTGGTGGGCGACCCGGCCCAGCTGCCCCCGATCGCCCCCGGGGCGGTCCTGCAGGAACTGCAGCGGCCCGAACACCGCCGCCGGCTGGGGGGCGCCGCCATCACCCTGACCACCACCTACCGCAACGCCGGGGCCATCGCCGCCGTGGCTGCCGCCCTCCGCCAGGGGCTGGAATCCGCTCCAGACCCGCAGGATCCCGATCCGATCGCCGCCATCCGCCCCCTGCTGCAGGCCCTGGAGAGCACCGATAATCTCCAGTGGCGCCCCTGCTCCCCCCGGACCCTGCCGGCGGAGCTGCTGGAGCGGCTGCGCCGCCACCAGGACTTGCTGGCCCGGCTGGCGGAGCGCTGCCGGCCGGGCTCCGACCGGGGATGCAAGGCGCTGCTGGCCGAGCGGGACCGCCTGCTGGTGATGGCCCCCCAGCGCCAGGGACGCTGGGGCCTGGAGGCGATCCATCGGACCCTGCTGGGGGGGCGTCAGGACGGCGATCTGCAGGATCTCCCCCCGGGCACCCCCATCCTCTGCCGGCGCAACCTGCCGGAACTGGACCTGGCCAACGGGGATGTGGGCGTGCTCGTGGGCGGTCCCGGGCCCTCGGCCCGCCTGCTGTTCGGGGAGGGGGAGGGGGAGCTGCTCTGGATCCACCCCGGCCAGCTGGCCGGCGCCGCCGAACCGGCTCTGGCCCTGACAGTGCACAAGGCCCAGGGCAGCGAGGCCGAGGAGGTGATCGTGCTGCTGCCCGGCGGTGCCGCCCGCGACGGGCGGCTGCTCTACACCGCCCTGACCCGGGCGCGGCAGGGGGCCCTGCTGCTCAGCCCCAGTGAGGACGGGTCCGCGGCCGGGGAGGGGCCGTAAGGCTTCTTCATTGATCGCCACAGCTGGCAATGTGCCTACGAAAAGTGAACCGCCCGGGGGGTGCCCCTAGCCCCGTTCCATACTTCGTCCATCGGCACGGTTCCGCCGGGCCGAACTCACCGGAGCCCCTGCTCCAATAGTCTCCACCGCTGGGATCTCTCCCATTTCGGGAGCCCCTCGATTCCTCCAGTTCCCCCTTGAGGAATACCCTCCTGCATCGTCAAGAAGGAGCGAACCGGCCCCACCGGCTCCATCCTTTCAGGTGCCCCGAGGTCGACAGGGACAGCCCCATGGATTCCCTGGCCCCAGGTGGTTCCGGTCAGTCTTTCCCCAACCCCCTCGCCCCCGGCCGCCGCCATCGTTTCGGACACGCTGACCGTGCCGCAGACCATGCTTCTGCCTGCGTTTCCGGGAGAGCGATGCGATGGCTGAGCGGACCCAGCGACCCTGGGGATGGTTCGAGACCCTCGCCACGGGCCCGGGCTACCTCGTCAAGCGGCTGCGGATCACGGCGGAGCAGCGCATCAGCCTGCAGCGCCACCGCCAGCGCAGCGAACACTGGGTGGTGGTGGCGGGCGAGGGAGTGATGGAAGCCGACGGCGGCTGCATCACCGCCTGCCCCGGCGCCACCCTGTTCGTCCCCCGGGGCGGCCTGCACCGGGCGTCAGCTGGAGCCACCGATCTGGAGATCATCGAGGTCCAGCTGGGCGAGGTGTTGCGGGAGGAGGACATCGAGCGTTTCGACGACGATTACGGCCGGGTGGTAAAGTCTCATTTCAACCTTTGAGCAAGGGCAAGGCAGCCCGGGTGCAAGGCACCCATCTCCAACGGTCCGCTGCCGGCCTGCGTTGAAAAGGATTCACCAGGCTCCCGCATCCCGTGACCCAGATCATTGACGGCAGCACCCTCGCCGGTGCTGCCGATTCCCAGGTGGCCCTTGCGCTGCCCTGCGAGGCCGTGACGGTCTCGTCCCCCGTTTCCCTGGAGAGCGCCACCGCGCTCGATCTTCCCGAAGCGCCGGACTCCGCCACTTCCCAGGTCGTCATCCCTTCCGATGACGCCAGTACCGAAGCACCCGCCACTGAATCCACAGCTACTCAAACGGCAGCCAACGACACGCCAGCCACTGAACCGACTGCCACCGAAACGGCAGCTCCTGTCAGCGCCTTCGCCGCCTTCGGCCTGCGCCGGGAGCTGCTGGATGGCCTGGCGGCCATCGGCTTCGAGGAGCCCTCGCCGATCCAGAAGGCCGCCATCCCCGAGCTGATGCTCGGCCGCGACCTGGTGGGCCAGGCCCAGACCGGCACCGGTAAGACGGCCGCCTTCGGCCTGCCCCTGCTGGAGCGCCTCGATCCCGGCCAGCGCACCCCCCAGGTGCTCGTGCTCACCCCCACCCGCGAGCTGGCGATGCAGGTGGCGGAGGCCTTCAACAGCTACGCCGCCTGCATGAAGGGCGTCAAGGTGCTGCCCGTCTACGGCGGCGCCGACTTCCGCGACCAGATCCAGCAACTGCGCCGGGGCGTTCAGATCGTCGTGGGCACCCCCGGGCGGGTGATGGACCACATGCGCCAGGGCACCCTCGACCTCTCCGGGCTCCGCAGCCTGGTGCTGGACGAGGCCGACGAGATGCTGCGCATGGGCTTCATCGACGACGTCAAGTGGGTGCTGGAGCAGCTTCCCGCTGAGCGGCAGGTGGTGCTGTTCTCCGCCACCATGCCCCCGGAAATCCGGCGGATCTCCCAGAACCACCTGAAGAACCCGGCCGAGGTCACCATCCGCCAGAAGGCCGCCGACGGCCGCCGCATCCGCCAGCGGCACCTGGTGGTCAATGGTCCCCAGAAGCTCGAGGCCCTCGAACGGGTGCTGGAGGCCGAAGGCAGCGAAGGGGTGATCATCTTCGCCCGCACCAAGGCCATCACCCTGACGGTGGCCGAGTCCCTTGAGCAGCACGGCTACGACGTGGCGGTGCTCAACGGCGACGTTCCCCAGACCCAGCGGGAACGAACGATCGAGCGTCTCCGCGACGGCCGCGTCAACGTGCTGGTGGCCACGGATGTGGCCGCCCGGGGCCTCGACGTCGACCGCATCGGCCTGGTCATCAACTACGACATCCCCTTCGACGGGGAGGCCTACGTGCACCGCATCGGCCGCACCGGCCGCGCCGGGCGCAGCGGTGAGGCGATCCTGTTCCTCACGCCCCGGGAGCGACGCTTCCTCGGGGGTCTGGAGCGGGCGGTGAACCAGCCCATCGAACCGATGGAGGTGCCCGGCAACGCCAGCATCAACCAGCACCGCCTTGACCGGCTGCGCCAGAAACTCACCACCGCCCTCCAGCAGCCCGCCTGCAACCCCGAGGAGCGGGCGCTGCTGGGCGAGATCCTGCAGCGGGTGGCCCAGGAACAGGCCTGCACCCCCGAGCAGCTGGCCCTGGCCGCCCTGGAGCTCGGACTGGGGGGCAAACCCCTGCTGCTGCAGGGCGAGGAGCGCTGGGGCCAGGGCCGTGCCGGCGCCCCCACCCGGGAGCGCGACCGTGACCGCGGCGAGCGCGACCGGGGCGGGGATCGCCGCCCCTTCAACGACCGTCACCAGGAACGCGGCGAAGACGCTCCCGAGGACAACATGGAACGGTTCCGCATCGAGGTGGGCTGGCGGGATCGGGTCAAGCCGGGCAACATTGTCGGCGCCATCGCCAATGAGTCCGGCCTGGCCGGGCGATCGATCGGGAAGATCCGCATCTTCGACGCCCACAGCACCGTCGACCTGCCCAAGGGGATGCCTGACGACGTCTTCGCGGACCTGCGTCGCCTGCGGGTGATGAACAAGGAACTTCAGATCTCCCGACTGGGCTCCTGAATCCCCTCACGGGCACTCCTCACACCAGTCCCCCATGCCTTCCCAGCAGCGACTCCCTTGGCCTTCGCTCCGTTCCAGGCTTGTGCCTGGCCAGGCCGGGCTGATCCTCGGCCTGGTGGTTCTGGCGGCCTTCGGGTCGCTGGAACACCCGGCTGAAGCCGCCTCCGGCCCCATCCTCGAGGTGGTGCGCTCGATCTGCCTGTCCGCCTTCGAGACGGAGCTGGCCCAGTCCGGCAAGAAGGCCCCCGACGGGATGGCCAGCTATGCCTGCAACTGTGTGGCTGATCGCATCTCCAGCGGCAGCAGCATCGCCACGGCTCGCAGCAGTTGCCGGGACGCCACCTCGAAGCGCTATCCGATCTGAAGACCGATCAGGTGGCTGGACAGGCCCTCAGGCGCAGAGGCGGGTGACCTGCTCATAGGCCGACACCTGGAGCTCGCTCACCGAAAGCTGCTCCACGGCGGCGATCAGGGTCATCTGGACGTCGTGACTTTCGCTGGCCACCAGGACCTGCAGCAGGTCGAACAGATCCTGGGAACCGAGCTCTCCGTCCTCACGCCAGGTGAGGCTCCAGGGCACAGGGGCGGCTTTCATGGGATCAACTGGATCAGGGTTTGCTGACAATGGAGCGGCACGGTTGGGGGTGGGGCAAATTTTTCGTTTTCCTTCGCATCTGCTTCAAACTTCGCCATGGAGCCCCGGGGCTCGGTTGTAGGCTTCCGGTAATTCCATGCCGCTCTGGCTCCCTTCGGCACGCATCGACGGCTCAGGCCCAACAGAACCGGACCCGATCCCGGGGCCGTTCTGAGCTCCATGCCGACCGCCTGCTTTCCCTGGGATTCCCGACACCGGAGGAATCCGTTCCAGCTTTTTCTTTGAATGACCATCTACGTCGGCAACCTCTCGTTCCAGGCCGAACGCGAGGACCTTCTCGATCTCTTCGGCCAGTACGGCGAGGTCCGTCAGTGCAGCCTGCCCCTCGACCGTGAGACCGGCCGCAAGCGCGGCTTCGCCTTCATCGAACTCGCCGACGACGCGTCCGAGCAGAAGGCCATTGACGACCTCCAGGACGTCGAATGGATGGGCCGCATGATCCGGGTCAACAAGGCCACGCCCCGTGAAGGTGGCGGCGGCGGTGGTAGTCGCGCCGGCGGCGGCGGCTATGGCGGTGGCGGCGGTCGGCCC
>NZ_JAYGHZ010000360.1:0-5140 GCF_034931285.1 Synechococcus sp. BA-120 BA3 | reverse complement strand
GGCCTGCCCCGCTCAGCCGCAGGCGCTCGGTCCGCCCGCAGCGGGCCCTCACCTCGGCGGTGAGCGGCGCGGCCTGCAGCTGGCGCACGAGGGCGTGAAGGGGCATCGCAACGGGGGGGATGGAACCGCTGGCGATCCTCGCAACCACCGCACACGGCCGCGACACCTCTGGCCCTTTTGCCGTCATGCTGGAGTCCGGTCTGCCCAGCGATGGCCCGCTTCCGTTGTCCCACCTGCCGCGGTCGTCCCCTGCGGTTGCAGCAACCCTTCACGGGCCTCCCCCGCTGCGGGCGCTGCGGGGACCTGCTGGAGCCGAAGCCCCGCCATGGCCGTGCCTGGGGCCTGGCCGGCGGTGTGGCCGTCCTCGTCCTGGGGGGAGCCACCGTCTCCGGCCTGCAGGAGCAGCTCGCCAGCCTGCCCCAGCAGGCCCCCGAGGTCACCACCCGGCTCCTGGAGCGCTTCGATCCAGCCCCCGATCCGCGCCTGCGCCCCATGGCGCTGATCGAGGGGGGCCTGCTGGAGAACCTCAAGGAGGCCGACCGCCAATGGATTCCCACCGCCGAGCCCCTGGCCGGCGGTGGGATCCGCTTCCTCTACCGCCGCCGGGCCGGTGAACCCGAACTCTCGGTGGATGAGCTGCAGGACCTGATCGATTCCCCGCCAGACCACGGCGAGAAGCGCCGCGCCATCGCCGAACTGCTGGGCGTGCTCGAGGAGGCCGGTGTGCAGGTGCAGCTGGCGGAGCCGAGAAAGACGGGGGCGGCCGGAGAATGGGACCACGCCGCCCGCACCCTGCGCATCAAGCCCGCCGTGGTGGACAAGGGCACCGTGGACTTCGCCCAGGTGCTGAACCACGAGGCGATCCACGTGGCCCAGAGCTGTGCGGCGGGAGGCCTGCGTTCGGTCCCCCGAACCCTGGGGCTGAGCCAGGAGGTGCCACCGGAGCTGAAGACCCACCTCGACGATCCCCTCTACGCCGGGGTCTCCGACTGGGAGAAGGCCCTGGAGCGCGAGGCCTACGCCAACCAGCGACAGCTGGAGCTGGGCACCACCCTGGTCCGCAGCCATTGCCGCATCCGCGCCACGGGCTGATCAGCCGGAGATGTGGGCGATCAGGTCGAGGCACTTGCTGGAGTAGCCCCACTCGTTGTCGTACCAGGCCACCACCTTCACGAAGGTGTCGGTGAGGGCGATGCCGGCGGAAGCATCGAAGATCGAGGTGCAGGTTTCGCCGAGGAAATCGGTCGAGACCACGGCGTCCTCCGTGTAGCCCAGGATCCCGGCCATCGGACCTTCCGAGGCGGCCCGCATGGCGGCCTTGATGGCGTCGTAGCTGGCGCCCCGTTCGAGGTTCACCGTCAGATCCACCACCGAGACGTTGGGGGTGGGCACCCGGAAGGCCATGCCGGTGAGCTTGCCGCTCAGGGCCGGGATGACCTTGCCCACCGCCTTGGCCGCGCCGGTGGAGGACGGGATGATGTTCTGGCCGGCACCACGGCCGCCGCGCCAGTCCTTGACCGACGGCCCGTCGACCGTCTTCTGGGTGGCCGTGGTGGCGTGGACGGTGGTCATCAGGCCATCGCGGATGCCGAAGCTGTCGTGCAGCACCTTGGCCATCGGCGCCAGGCAGTTGGTGGTGCAGGAGGCGTTGGAGACGATGTCCTGGCCCGCATAGGTGGGGTGGTTCACCCCCATCACGAACATCGGCGTGTCGTCCTTGGAGGGGGCCGACATCACCACCTTGGAGGCCCCCGCCGTGATGTGGGCCCGGGCCCGCTCGTCGGTGAGGAACAGGCCGGTGGACTCCAGCACCACGTCGGCGCCGACATCGCCCCAGCGCAGGGCGGCGGGATCACGCTCCGAACTGATCCGGATGCGGCGGCCGTTCACCACCAGGGCGCCATCGTCGACGGCCACCTCACCGACGAAGCGGCCATGGGTGGAGTCGTAGCGGAGCATGTAAGCGATGTAATCGACATCGATCAGGTCGTTGATGCCCACCACCTCGATGTCATCGCGGCCGCAGGCGATGCGGAAGACGAGGCGGCCGATGCGTCCGAACCCGTTGATGCCGATCCTGATGGTCACCCGTGGATCTCCCAAGGCGCTACAGGGGATTCAGCGTCGCATGCAGCCTGCGGCCGGCGGCGGGGCCGTCGGGGCCATTGTCGCCAGATGAAACGGGCTCGCCTGCCGCAACCGGCGCCGCAGCCGGCGGCTCCAGCCGAACGCCACGGCACCCCCGAGCACGGGCAGGGGGCCCGGCACCGGAACGCTGCGCAGCGCGGTGGGGTTGAAGGGCCGGCCGTTGATCACGGCATTGACACGATTCGAGCCGGTCGAGGATCCGAACCTGAGGGCGGACCGGTTGTTGATGACGATCAGGGAGCCGGTGATGCTGGAGGGATTGCCATTGCCGGAGCGATTCAGCGTTGCCGTGCCGCCGCCGGTGAGCAGGAAGGTGCCGAAGACATCGGATCCTCTCAGGCTGAGGTTGGAGCCGGGGCGGGCGAAGCTGAAGATGATCCTGGAGGGATCCACATTCCCCTGCAGCGTCCAGTCCTGGTTGGTGGTGAGGCCGGTGGGCATGTTGAAGACGAAGTACTCCCGGCCCGAACCGACAAAGTTCAGATCGACGTTTCTGCCGACGGTCTGGACGTTGTAGTAGTTGATCCCGCCGCTGTCCGGCAGCGATCCGGTGAGGGTGAGGCTGCCGGACAGGTTGACCGCATCCTTGTAACGGCAGGAGCTCAGCGCCACGGTGCAGTTGGAGGCGTTGATGCCGCCGATGTAGCTGGCCACGGCCAGGGCATCCGCCTCCGCCTGGACGGTCCAGGTATTGCTGACCACCGTGGTGCCCGGGCCATTGGTGACGGTGGCGGACTGGGATCGGAAGATCCGGGTGGCATCGATGGATCCGGCATTGAGCCGGGCTTGGCCACCCACCAGCGCATGGCCGTTGCCGGGCTGGGCAGGGGCGGGCGGGGCGACACGGCAGCTCGCCGGCACCGAAACGGTGGAGCCGCCGTTGAGCTGGTTGGGCGAACCGGTGCTGGTGCCGAGGCTGGAGGAGACGCTTCTGTTGGTGATGTTCACCAGGCCGAAGCCGGCGGCACACCCCAGGTTGAAGCCGTCGGCCTACACGCCGTTGGCAAGGGCCGGCCGGTCGTGGCTGAGGGCCAGGGACAGGCCGATGCCGAGGCCCCATACCAGGGGGTGACGGCCGGCCATCGCCGCGAGCGGCCGCGAAGCCTGCACGCTGGCGCCAGAGGTTGGGTGACGCACCGTCTTCATGGTGCTGGCTGAGTTGGATCTGCTGAGTGCATGCGCGCGGGAGTCATTCAGGCGATAAGAAGGCATGCTTCTTTATTTTTCAGGCTGTACTCTGCAGACATCAAGGCAGACATCAAGATCAAGAATTTGCTCCGGGAGCCTAACACTTGACTCCAGCAGATGCGGGCACTCGCTCTGCGGCATCGTCCGAGGTCCGCGTATCCAGTCGCCAGAGACTTCCCGGAGATCCACACCCGGATTTCACCACAATGGCCTCATCCATGGCAACAATGTCGGGCATTGGACTGCACGGGATCCTGTCCTTGCCGATGACACGGAACGATCCGGATCAGCACCTGCCCCGCCAGACCCTGAGTGACGTCCTGGCCCTGATCGCTCTGGCCCTGATCGCTCTGGCCCTGTTCGTCACCTACGGGGTGACGCTGCTGAATGCGATTCTGCCCCTGGCGGTCGGGGAACCGGCCTGGCTGACGAGCCTGATCAGCGTCCTGCTGGATGGCGCCCCCCTGGCCCTGGTGGGACTGGGGCTGGTCCATCTGCTCGCCTGCCTCGAACCCGAGCGTCTCCGTCTGCAGGCCCGTCGCCGGGCGGTGGCCCGCTGGGCGACGGGCGCGGTGCTCGGCTTCCTGCTGCTGGTTCCCCTTCAGGCCATCTCGGCCATCCAGGGCTACCGCCTGGTGGCCCTCAGCCAGAGCAGCGCCATGGCGGTGCCCACCGAACGCGCCGAGGAGTTTCAGCACGCCATCGAAGCCGCCACCTCCGTGGAGGATCTGCAGCGGAGGATCGCCAGCCTGCAGGGCCCCGGGCTGCGTCTGAGCGAGGGCCCCCAGTCCCTGCCTGCCCTGAAGCGGACCCTGAACGACCGGTTGCAGGAATCGCTCAGAAGCTCCAGGACCGTCATCCATTCCCCATGGAGGCCGGAGCTCTGGGCGATCGTCCAGCGGACGCTCCGGGTGCTGCTCCTGGCGCTCATGTACGCCCTGGCCTTTGCGGCCGGCAGCCAGCGGCGGGGCCAGGAAGAGTCCCTGCTCCGCGAATTCCTGGCCCACTGGGATGGCCTGCGGGCCCGGGGCCTGCGGCGGCGCCTGGAGGCCCGGACCCCCGACCCGCGGGTGCTCCCCGCCGACATGGCCTACTTCCACGCCCTGAGTGTGGCGAGGCCGACCCAGGGCAGCGACCCGCTCCCCTGACCCGGATCAGTCCTCCAGGCCCGGGGCCCCAGCCCCTCCGCCGCCGGCCCCCAGGGTCTCCTCCTCCAGCAGCATGTTGAAGCGCAGCAGGTCGGCGTCCTTCAGCTGCTGGCGGCTGCTCACGCCCAGATGCTTCTCGAGGAAGCTCCGGCCCATGCTCCCGTCCCAGCCCAGCTGCTGCAGCAGCAGGTTGCACTGCTCGAGCAGGTCCGCGCGTCGCAGCGGCACCATGGCCGTGGCGGGATCACAACCAGGCTCGAGGGTCTCGATCGCCTGCAGATAGGCCATCAGATCGGCGTAGGCGGTGATGCGATCGCGGCTGGGGTGACCGAAGCAGCGCTGCAGATAGGCGGCCTCCCGCTCCCGGTCCCAGCCCAGGCGGCGCAGTTGCAGATCCAGATGGGTGAGTTCGGCACTCCAGTCCTGGGGGTCTGCGGCGGGACTCGGGGGCGCGGGGGGGCCGGTGGCGCCGGGGGGCTGCGGCGGGAGGCGGTGGGGGGGGGATCGTGAGCAGCAGATCCAGGATCGGGGGGCGATCGGAGGCCACCGCCGGCCGCAGGGGCCGGAAACGCAGGGTGGGACGGGTCATGGTGGAAGGGAGCAGTGGGACGGGGGGAGGGGTTCAGCGGGAGGCGTCGTCGAGCAGGGCGTTGAGC
>NZ_JAYGHZ010000359.1:0-5147 GCF_034931285.1 Synechococcus sp. BA-120 BA3 | reverse complement strand
CCACAGCCGTTCCCGGGCCTGGCGGGCGGCGGCGGCCACCTCCACGATTGGGGCCGGGTAGTCGGAGCCGATGCGGCAGCCGCTGGCGGCCTGGGTGGCCGGATCCATCCGCCACGGCTCGTGGCGCCAGATCGCCGGCACCGTGGCCAGCTCCGGCAGCCAGCGCCCCAGAAACTCCCCCTGCGGGTCGTGGTCGCGCCCCTGCTTGATCGGGTTGTAGATCCGGATCGTGTTGATGCCCGTGGTGCCGCTCTGCATCTGGCACTGGCTCCAGTGGATGCCGGGCTCGTAGTCCACGAACTGGCGGGCCAGGTGCAGGCCGCTGTCGCGCCAGTCGATCCAGAGGTGGTGGCTGGCGAACGACAGCAGCATCGCCCGCATGCGGAAGTTGATCCAGCCGCTGGCCCGCAGGGCGCGCATGCAGGCATCCACGAAGGGCACTCCGGTGCGCCCCGCGCACCAGGCCGCCAGCCGTTCGGGATCGGTCTGGCGCAGGTTGCGGGTGGCGGGGTGGAGCTCGAGCACCTCGATCGAGGGCTGGCTCTCCAGCTTCTGGATGAAGTGGCAGTGCCAGTGCAGGCGCGACAGGAAGGCGTCGAGGGCCCGGGGCCAGCCGGCGGCGGCCTCGGCGGGCAGCAGGGCCAGAGCCGCCCGCCGGGCCCGGGTGGCCTGGGTCACCTCCCCCATCGACAGGGTGCCCCAGGCCAGATGGGGCGAGAGCCGTGAGCAGCCCTCGAAGGCGGTCAGGGGACTGGAGAGCCGGCGGTGGTAGCCGCGTCCCCGCTGGCGCAGGAAGCCATCCAGCAGCTCAAGGCCGGCCTGCCGACCTCCCCGCTGCCGTGCCGGACAGGGGTCCGCCGCCAGGCCCAGATCGGCGGCGCTGGGCAGGTCCCGGGGGGCGATGCCCGCCAGGGGGGGCAGGGCGACGGGCGCCTCCAGCAGGGGTTCGGCCATGCGCCTTTCCCAGTCCCGGGCCCAGCCGCGGCGATCCTGGCGTCCCCGGGTCACCCCGAACGTCGCGAACTCCTGCCAGGGGATGCCCCGTTCACGGGCCCAGGCGGCCACCCGGCGGTCCCGGGCGTAGGTCCAGAGGTTCCCGGTTTCCTGGTGGCTCCAGAGGCCGGCGATGCCATGGCGGCGGTGGGCGGCCTCCAGCACGGCCACCACGTCGCCGACCCGCACCACCAGCGGCTGGCCGAGGCCGGCCAGCGCCTGCCCCAGCTCCTCCAGGGCCTCCCGGCAGAAGCTCCACTGCCGGCCCGAGCTGTCCGGTTGCCGCCACAGCTCCGGTTCGACCACATAGAGGGGCAGCACCGGGCCGCGTCGGGCCGCTTCCACCAGGGGGCGGTGGTCGGCGAGGCGCAGGTCGCGCTTGAACCAGACCACGTGCAGTGCCATCGGCGCAGCCCAGGAATCCGCTTCAGCGCTTCGGCAGGTCGCTGGGCCGCAGCACCACCACCACCACGCCCACCACCACCATCACGATCAGCACGGCCGCCCCGGCCAGGGGCAGCACCGTCTCCGTCTCCATCCGCCTGCCCGCCGACTGCCACCCCATCCTGGTGCGGCCGCCAGGGCAGCGCGCAAAAAAAAGGACGGGTCAGCCAGACCCGCCCCCAAGGAACGTCTTAAGAAATGTAACAGTGGCGTCGGTACGAGCGCGAGGACCCCGCCGGGCCCGTCCCAGAAGCGCCTCGAAGCGCTCCGCGGTCGCCGCGAACGCGCGCCACAATCTTCATGTTCCGTTACATCAGCCATGACGGTCGGCGAGCTCTACCTCGAATCGCTGTCCACCGGCGTCATCACCCCCGCCGAGCTTTCCTGGCTCACCCACGGCCAGGACCGCTTCTCCCGGCTGGAGGAGGCGACGGCCCTGCGGCTCGGCCGCCTGCTCGATCAGGGGGACATCCAGCTGGGCTGCCGCCTGGCCCCCAAGGGCGAGCCCTCTGGCATCCCCGCCTCACCGGCCCCGGCGCAGGCCGCTGGGGTGCTGGAGGAATGGATCGAACCCCTGGGTCGTCGACGGCAGCGTTGACGACAGTCACAACCCTTCACGATCGTTTACACTCCCTTCAAGTTTCGCAACGAACCCACCCATGTCTGACTCCACCACCCGCTTCGGCTTCGTCGCCTTCGCTGAAACCTGGAACGGCCGCCTGGCCATGCTCGGTTTCGTGATCGGCCTCGGCACCGAGATCCTCACCGGCCAGGGCATCCTTGCCCAGATCGGCCTCGGCTGATTTCGGCTCCGGCCTTCGGCATCGTCAGCCCGGGTGGTTCTGCCATCCGGGCTTTGATGTTGGCGGCGTTCCCCCCGCTCCCCCATGGCGCACGCTCTTGTCTTCGTACTGGCTCCCGAGGGAGGCCTTCCCGGCGATGGTGCGGCCTGGGAGGAGATCCTGGCGGCCCAGCGACTGGGCGTCCGCAGCGGCATCGCCCTGCGCATGTTTCGCGTGCCCGCCGAAACGTCCCCGAGCCTGGACGACCTGGTCAGTTCCGGCCAGGCCAATGTCAGCGGCGCCGACCCCTTCGAACCGCTGCGCACCAGCTCCTGCCCGGAGGATCCATCCGCCTCGGCCCCTGCGGATCCGGCTCCGGCACGGCGGCTGATCTGTGATGCGGTGGTGCCCCACCTCGAGCCACGGGCCCTCTGGCTCGGCGCCTACGAACTCAGTGGTCCTGAGCGTCGGCCGACCGGCGGCCACCCGGCTGAGCGGCTGGGAATCGAGACGGTCCGCTGCCTCGACCAGTTCTCCCTGCGGGAGGCGGACAACGAGACCTGCTGGTTCTATCCCACCGAGAACGGCGACTATCTCTGCTGGGAGAACCAGCGCAGCCTCGGGCTGGCCCCCGGCTATCCCGCCGATGCCTCCCTGCAGGAGGGGCCTATCGCCTACCAGCGCAGCGACCTGCAGCTGCTCTGGTCACTGATGGCCGACGACCAGGCCCTGACCTGTGTCGGCCTCACCTACCAGAAGCGGCGCATTGAGTGGCCGATTGCGGCCAGTGACCCGGAACCGTTTGCCACCTGGACCGCCTTCCGGGTCGATGCGATGGCCGACGACACCTACCGGGAGATGGCCAACATCACCGTCTTCCCGGGCTGAGCAGCTGCTTCAGCTGGCCTGCTCATAGAGCTTCTCCAGCCGCTCCCGGCTGAGGTCCACGTAGAGAACCTCCTCACCCTGGGCAGGGGCTTCCGGATGGCGCGGACGCGGGGAGGGGCTGGAGGCGGCACTGCGCAGGTTCTGGGTCATCAGGGCGAAGGCACCGCCGGCAATCGCCGCGAAGCTCACCATGTAGACGATGGGGAACAGGGCTTCCAGCATGGATCTCTCGCTTTCACCCACAGTAATGTAACGATCTGTTAACCGTGGCTGGCGCTCAGGGATTGAGCCACTCCTCCTGCCAGTCGTTGCCGGCCCGCCAGCGGCGGCGCCGGTGGGGATGCCCGGCCAGCTCCAGCAGCTCCACCCGCTCCAGCCGCACCCGCAGCAGCTCGAAGTGCACCGGCCGCGGGGCCTCTTCCCCCAGTTCCCGGGGGAACGGCCCCTCGCTCTGGAGGGGTTCCCCCGGGGCCGGCCAGCCCCATAGGGCCCGGCCCCGGGGGGTGAGGGCCTGCCAGTGGAAGGTCAGGGCCCGTTCCTTCTCGTCGCCCTCGAGCGGCAGCCGCTGGCCCCTCAGCCTGAACTGGCTGCGGGCCTTGGGCAGCAGCCAGCAGAGTTCCACAGCGGCGCTCCCGGCCAGTTCGCCGCTCTTGGCGCTGCGGCGGTCGGTGAGCAGATCGAGGCTGGAGGCTCCGGCCCAGCAGCGGAACACCAGGGTGCGCACCCGCGGGGTGCCGTCCGCCGCCACGCTGGCCAGCTGCAGCCAGCGGGCCTGGGGGGAGCGGCCCTGGCGCTCCAGCGCTCCGCGCAGCAGCGGCCGCCACGGGGGCAGGGGCTCCCCAGGGTGTGGTGACGGGGGGGACGCGGACATCGCCAGGACCTACGGCGTCGGTTTTTCGGCCACCACGGCGAAGAAGGGATCCCCCTGTCCCCCCAGCCAGCCCATCGGACCCTCGGCCCGGGTCGGCTCGGCGATCAGCTGGGGCGCCGGCCAGCCCTGGGCCTGCAGCACCCGGCTCACGTAGGCCAGGTGATCCCGGTCGCTGCCATCGGTCCAGACCTGGGGGGCCTTCTGGAAGAACATCCGGTTCGAGAAGGCCACGATCACCTGCCCGCCGGGGCGCACCACCCGCAGCAGTTCGGCCGCCACCGGCTCGGGCCGCTGCAGGTACTGCCAGCCCGCCACCATCAGCACCGCATCCACGCTGGCGTCCGCCAGGGGCAGGCGCTGGTCCTGGTTGAGGTTCTGCAGCCAGTGGCGATCGAGGCGGGGATTGGCGGCCAGTTCGGCCCCGTTGAGGCCATGGCCGATCACCTCTTCGTAGGTGATGTCGTCGGGCAGGTGACTCACCCAGCTGCTCATCAGATCCAGCACCACCGCGCAGGGGGGGATCCGCTCGCGGTAGAGCGCGGTCAGGCGGCGGCGGAAGGCGCCGTCGAGGTGCTGCACGAAGCGGGGTTCGGCATAGAAGAGGGCGTCATCGGAGCCGTCCAGCTTGCGCCGCTCCGCCTCGTTCAGCACCGACACCGCCATGGCCACCAGGGATCCTTTCGGCTGCCATGGTGGCGAGCCGTGGATCTTGCCGTGATGCCCCCCGCCATCCCGACGTCCTTCCTGGTGCTGGCCGCCGATGACCCCGAGCGGCTGGCCGCCTTCTACGGCGCCCTGCTGGGGACGGACCCCCAGCGGGGATTCAGCTCCAGCCACTGGCGCCTGCTGGGCCCGGGGGAGCGACGGCTGGAGATCTATGCCCCCTCCCGGCAACGTCCCCGCCCCCGCGGCGAGGGCCGGCTGGCCCTCTGTTTCTCCCGCCCGGCGGGCGAGGCCCCGCCCTTGCAGGTGCTCCAGGACTGGCTCGCCGTGGTGCTGGCCCTGGGGGCGGTGGCGGTGGAGCCGCCGCGGCAGGAACCCTTCGGGGCCGAGGCCTGGCTGACCGATCCGGAGGGCAACCGCCTGCTGCTGCTGGTCAGCGGCGGCTGAGCCGCAGCTGGGAGGCGTAGGGCCCGCGGCCATCGAGGCAGGCGGCGCCGCAGTGGGCC
>NZ_JAYGHZ010000358.1:0-5334 GCF_034931285.1 Synechococcus sp. BA-120 BA3 | reverse complement strand
ACCCTGGCGGAGCGTGGGCTCGGAGATGTGTATAAGGGACCGGCCCCGGCCCCTGGCCTGGGGGGACGAGCACGCCAGCAGCTGGGCAGCCGGCGAGCGCTTCGGCCTGCACGGCGACCGCAGCGGCCGGCTCGACAGCGCCGCGGCGGTGCTGCTGCTGGAGCAGTGGCTCAGGGAGGGTCCCGAACCACTCGATCCGGCTGCATTCACGGCCGCCTCAACGGCCGATCCGGTCGCCCCGGCGGCCATCGCCGTGGGCAGTCGGGCCGGCGCTGATTCATTCTGAGGGGAACCGCTTCCTCTTGATGGCCTCCGACCCCCCTGCGATGACGGGCTCCGGCGATGTGCCCACCGTGCAGGTGCGGGACGGCAGCGGCCGCCAGCTGCTCTGCTTCCTGGAGCAGCTGATCCCCCTCGACGGCCACGACTACGCCCTGCTGACCCCGGTGGACACCCCGGTGTGCCTGTTCCGGCTGCGGGAGGACGACGACCCCGAGCTGGTGGAGACCCTCGATGCCACCGAGCCGATCCTGTCGGTGGCGGACGTGGTGCTCCAGGAGCACGACCTCACCCTGGTGCGTTCCGCCGTCACCCTCACCGTCAGCGGTGAGCTGGAGGAGCCTGACCCCGACGACCTCGAGGACGAGGAGGGCGATGATGACAGCGAGACCTATGAGCTGCTCGTGAGCTTCATGGCCGGCGATGAGGAGTACGGCCTCTACATCCCCCTGGATCCCTTCTTCGTGGTGGCCCGCATGGACGGCGCCGACGCGGTGATGGTGGAGGGTGAGGAGTTCGAGCGGGTCCAGCCCCGCATCGAGGCCGAGCTCGACGAACGGGAGAGCGACGACTGATGCTGCGCGACCTGCTCACGCCCGACTGGCTGCTGGGGACCTCCCTGGCCCACCTGCCCCTGCAGGAGCTGGTCGACCGTGGCATTCGCGCCCTCGTCCTCGACGTCGACCGCACCCTGCTGCCGCGCCGTCAGGCCACCATGCCCCTGCAGGCCGAGGTGTGGCTGCGCCATGCCCGTGAGCGCATGCCCCTGCACCTGCTCAGCAACAACCCCTCCCGCCGCCGCATCGGGGCGGTGGCCGACAGCATGGGCCTGCCTTACACCACCTCGGCGGGCAAGCCGCGCCGGGCGGCCCTGCGCAAGGTGCTGCAGGACCTTGCCCTGCCCCCGGCCGCGGTGGCCCTGGTCGGCGACCGGCTGTTCACCGATGTGCTGGTGGGCAACCGCATGGGACTGTTCACGGTGCTGGTGAAGCCGATCGATCCCGACGGAGAACCCTGCCGCCAGGACCGGCTGCAGGACCTGGAGCTGCGCATGGCCCGCTGGGTGGGCTCGGTCCCCGGCTGATGGCGAGCTCCGGCACCCCCGCCGCTGGCGGACTGCGGCGCGTGATCAAGGTGGGCACCAGCCTGCTGCGGGGCACCCCCGAGCGGTCCACGGCGGCGGTGATCGCCGATCTGGCCGCCAGCTTCGGCCGCCAGCAGCGACGGGGCGATCGTCTGGCCCTGGTGACCAGCGGCGCCGTGGGCCTGGGTTGCGAGGCGCTTCGCTTCAGCCGCCGCCCCACCGAGGTGGTGGCCCTTCAGGCGGCCGCCGCCGTCGGCCAGGGCCGGCTCATGGGGCTGTACCAGGAGGCCTTCGCCGTGCGGGGCATGGCGGTGGCCCAGGTGCTGCTCACGCGCAGCGATCTGGCTTCCCGGCGCCGCTACCAGAACGCCTGCCGCACCCTGGAGCAGCTGCTCGCGTGGGGGGTGCTGCCGGTGGTGAACGAGAACGACACCCTGGCCACCGATGAACTGCGCTTCGGTGACAACGACACCCTCTCGGCCCTGGTGGCGGTGGCGATCGGCGCCGATGAGCTGGTGCTGCTCACCGATGTCGACCGGCTCTATTCCGGCAATCCCCGCACCGACGCCGATGCCAGCCCGATCGAGGAGGTGCGCGACCTGGCCGAGCTGGAGCGCCTCAGCCACGTGGCCGAAGGGGGCGGGCAGTGGGGCACCGGCGGCATGACCACCAAGCTGGCGGCGGCCCGCATCGCCACCTCCAGCGGCATCCGGGTGCGCCTGGCCGATGGCCGCGACCCGGCGGTGCTCGAGGCCCTGTTCGCCGGCGAGAAGGTGGGCACCGTGTTCCAGCCCAGCGCCACCCCCCTGGCCGACCGCAAGAGCTGGCTGGCCCATGCCCTGCTGGTGAAAGGCAGCGTGCAGGTGGACGCGGGCGCCGAGCGGGCCCTGCTGCAGCAGGGGGCTTCCCTGCTGGCGGTGGGGATCCGCAAGGTGGAGGGTCACTTCTCCCGGCGTGACGCGGTGCGGGTGCTGGCCAGCGACGGCCGTGAACTGGGCCGGGGCCTGAGCACCCTGAGCAGCGACGAACTGCGCCAGATCATGGGACTGAGCAGCGAGGAGGTGCGCCGCCGCCTGGGGGCCGTGGGGGACGCGGTGGTGCACCGCGACCAGCTGGTGCTCACCTGCCTGGCCAGCTGAGGCTTCCCGCCAGAATGCCCCCCGGCGAAGCCAGGGGGCAGGGGACCAAGCGGCTTGCCTAGCTCCTCGCGGGAGGTTGGAGATCAGGCCATGAGGAACGCCCTCACGGCCTCGCTCCTGGGCTGGGGCTCGATAGCCCCGTCGGTGCGGCCCACGAGAGTGGCGCAGGCCGAAGCAAAGCGAAGCAGGTCTTCGATCGGACCAGGTCCGGCGACGCCAGTACCGCCCGGTGCCGGAGCTTCGAGCAGCTCAGGCCGGCGGCAGAGGCCATCCAGCAGGGCTGCCGTGAAGGCTTCACGGACGCCCAGGGGATGGCTGGGAGCATGCTCCGCGGCGGGCGACATGGTGCCTTGGCGACCCCCCAGACACCAGCGCACGGTTCCCTTGCGGCCTGTCACCAGAACGGCCGGGCGCTTGGCCAGCGCGCCGTGAATGGTCGCGGGATCGGCGCTGCTGAAGAAGTCCTCGGCCTCCTCGGCGGACGCCAGGATCAGGGTGGCTTTCTCGCCGAGGGGCCGGAAACGGCGCAGCACTTCGGCCGATGGGGCCGCATCCGGGGCAAGGCCCCAGAACCCCGGGCACCAATCGATGTCCAGAGCGATGCCAAGTCCCTGGGCGGTGGCCCGCTTGAGCAGTAGATCCAGTGCCATGGCACTCGGGCCGCTGACGAGGGCATTGGTGCTGATGAGCAGCCAGCGGGCTTCCCGCAGCAGGGGCTTCACCGATTCGGCAAGTGTGGCGGGAACCACAGCGCTGTCGGCGAAGCCCAGCCCCCTGTCGCCCAGGAAGTCGTGGAGGCAAAGCTCCCCACCGAGTTGCCTTTGCAGCCGGGCTACCCGTGTTGGACGTTTCGGATCCCTCTGCAGCGCTGAGGTGCTCACCTGTCGTCGTTCGAACAGCTCCAGCAGTTGCCGGCCGAGCGGATCGTCGCCGATCCGGCCCAGGAAGCTGGCCGGGGTACCCAGGCGGGTGACGCCACAGGCCACGCTGGCCGGGGCGCCTCCCGGACGATCCTGTGTGTTCGCTGTGTTCTCGGTATCGGGCCTGTTGATGCGATGGATCAGGGCTTCCCCGAAGCAGAGCACACGGGGTTGGTCGTGGGATTCCAGGCTCTGGGGATGGATGGAGATGGGTTTGGTGGTTGTGGTGTTGGACATAGGCAGGACGTGGAGTGGGTGGGTGAAACTCGGAGATCGGATGGCAAGCTGGAGAGAACGAGTGACATCCGCAATCAGCTCTTGCTGTCGACGTAGGCGTGGAAGCGATCGGACACGGACTGCAAGGCCTCGTCGGTCTGCTCAAGCACATTGGACCAGGCGTCCTGGGTGCTGTGTTGCAGCTCCTGTAACCGTGAGCTGGCCGCATCGCGGGCGGCCCTGAGCTCCTTGAGCTTGCTCTCGGTTTCGGCGCGGACGCTGTCTGCCAGCTGTTTGGTCTGGTGTTGCAGCTGATCGATTTTGTCCGACAGTTCCTTCATCTGGGACTGCCGCTTGTCGAGAATGGCCTGGCGGAGGCGTTCGTCGACGTTGGCCATCTCCTGGGAGGAGTAATTGATGGTGGGTTGTTGGGTGGTCATGGATGGATTCTCCTGCGATTCGACAACCGGAACGGCCGACACCTCTTTGGCAGCCCCCTGCTCACGCCGAAGGCGAAACGCTCAAGCGGAATGAGATGCGAGAAGCTAACCCTTAACGGGATGGGCCAAGCACGCGGTCAAGGCAAGGAAGTGCTGTTTCCTGGGCCTGGAAATCCTGAGGATGACCAACGTGCTGAGGATGATCATCATGCAAGCTGGAGCCGTTCCAGTGAATCAACCTTATCACGGTGCAGCCGAGCAGTACAGCTGCAACGTGCTCCTTGTGCGATGAACCGATTATTTCGATCGCTCAGAACGCAGGCTCTCAAATGGATCCGAAGGATCTTGCAGTGACTGGTCAGAAGATCTGATCAATGCCCCTTATCTGGCCTGATTCCGCATGCTGTCATCGTTGAGGTCCCCTGCAGCAATTGGCGTTTTGCAAAAGGAGCCTGACCCTTTGCTGCCGTTCAGGGGGGGGTCTGCGAATGGCTGAACGCCTTCGCCACGATCCCGGCGGCTGCAGCGATCACCCCATCCTTGGCGCGGGCGGCTGGATCGGCCTGGGTGTGGAAGATCGCCAGCACGATCGGTGCACGGCCCGGTGGCCAGAGCACGGCCACGTCGTTGGCGGTTCCGTAGGCCCCGCAGGTGCCGGTCTTGTCGCCCACCCGCCAGCCCGGCGGCACCCCGGCCCGGACCCGGCGGTCGCCGGTGGTGTTGCCGATCAGCCAGTCCTGCAGCCGTTGCCGCTGGGGCGGGCCCAGGGCGCTGCCGAGCGTCAGGGTCTGGAGGCTGGTGCCGATGCCGGCGGGGGTGTCGGTGTCCCGGGGATCGCCGGGGATGGCGGAGTTGAGGGCGGTTTCCCAGCGGTCGAGCCGGAAGGTGCGGTTGCCGATGGAGCGGGCGAAGCCGGTCAGGCCGGCAGGGCCGCCCAGGCGTGCCATCAGCTGGTTGGCGGCGGTGTTGTCGCTGTACTGGACGGAGGCGACCGCCATCTCCGCCACCGTCAGGCCATCCGCGAGGTGCTGCTCGGCGATCGGCGAGTGGGTCACCAGATCCTGGTGGCCAAAACGGATCCGCTGCTCCAGGAAGCCCGGCTCCCGCTGACTCCTGTGGAGCACGGCCCCCGCCAGGATGGCCTTGAAGGTGCTGCAGAGGGGAAAGCGTTCCTGGGCCCGATGGCCGATCCGGGCGCCGCTGCCGGTGTCGATGGCGAACACCCCCAGCCGGCCGCCGGAGCGGGCCTCCAGCGC
>NZ_JAYGHZ010000357.1:0-5344 GCF_034931285.1 Synechococcus sp. BA-120 BA3 | reverse complement strand
GAAGAAGGTCTCGAAGAGGTCGGCGAAGCCGCCCATGTCGCCCATGTCGGGCATGCCGCCGCCGCCGCCCAGGCCGGCCTCGCCGAACTGGTCGTAGCGGGCCCGGGCCTGGGGATCGCTGAGCACCTCGTAGGCCCGGCCGATCTCCTTGAAGCGATCCTCCGCCGCCGGATCCTTGTTGACATCCGGGTGGTACTGGCGGGCCAGACGCCGGTAGGCCTTCTTGAGGCTGTCGGCATCCACGTCCCGGCTGACACCGAGGAGCTCGTAGTAATCGGCCATCAGTCGGACGTCCCCTCGCTGGGAGGCGCCGACGTGTCGGAACGGGACCCACCGGAGGGACCGGGACCCATCGACACCTTGACCAGGGCATGCCGCAGCACGCGGCCGTCGAGGTGGTAGCCCCGTTGCAGCTCCTCGATCACCACGTCCTCCGGATGCTCCTCACTGGGTTCGCGCAGCACGGCCTCGTGAAGCGAGGGATCGAAGGGTTCCCCCTCCACCCGCATCGGCGAAACCCCCAGCTGCTTGAACACGTCGACCAGCTGTTTATAGAGGTTCTGATAACTGCGATGCAGGCTCTGGGCCTCCTCGCTCTGGGGGTTGAGCTGCTGGCGGGCCCGGTCGAAGTTGTCCACCACCGGCAGGATCTCCGTGAGGGTGGTGCAGGTGATGTGCAGGCGCTGATCCTCCTTGTCGCGGGTCTGGCGCTTGCGGAAGTTGTCGAAGTCGGCGGCGATGCGCATGTACTGGCCCCGCAGCGACTCGTTCTCGCTGCGCAAGGCCGCCAGCTCGGCCTCCAGCTGGCTGACGCGATCAGCGCCGCTGTCCGCGTCCGGCGGGGCCGCGGGGGCGGCCGCGTCCTGGGCCCCGGAGCCCTGGGCGGAGGTCGTGGGGTCGGTGCCACCGTCGGCGTTCACCGGCAGGGTCTCGAGGAGCTCCTCCACCCGGGCCGCGTCGACCGCGCCCTCCCGGGGATCGATCCGTTCCTCATGGGGGGGAGTGATGTCGCCGGTCATGCGTTCTGGCAGGGATGTCAGATGCCGTTATGTTGAATGCCCAGGAGCCCCCTCCACAAGCGGTGGAAGCCCGCACCTCGGCCGCGCTCCTTCGCCCAGTTTCGCTCCCAGTTTCGCTCCCAGCTTCGCTTCCGATCCTTCCCGTCGATGCCATCAGAAGGTCTCACCCAGCGCCCGCAGGTCACCGGTGCGGAGCACACCTCCCTCTTCCGCGACCTTGACCTGGGTCAGGCCGCCACTCCCCAGGGGCCGATCACGCCGGAAACCGAGGACCTGGAAGCCAGCAGCTCGGGCGAGGGGGTCTCACCGGTGATGAGCCTGGTGGACCGGATCCTGATCGAGTCCCTCACCAGCGGCGCCAGTGACATCCACGTGGAGCCCCAGGAAGATGGCCTGCTGGTCCGCTTCCGGCAGGACGGCGTGCTGCGCAGCATCGACAAGCTACCCCGCACCCTGATTCCTGCGGTCACCTCCCGCTTCAAGATCATGGCCGACCTGGACATCGCCGAACGGCGGATGCCCCAGGACGGTCGGATCCGCCGCAACTTCCGCGGCCGCACCATGGACTTCCGGGTCAGCACCCTGCCCGGCCGCTACGGCGAGAAGGTGGTGCTGCGACTGCTCGACAGCGGCGCCACCCAGCTGGGCCTGGACACCCTGATCACCGACGAAGAGGCCAGGTCCACCCTGCGGGACATCGGCGCCAAGCCCTTCGGCATGATCCTGGTCACCGGCCCGACGGGCTCCGGTAAATCCACCACCCTCTACGCCTTGCTCTCGGAGCGCAACGACCCCTCGATCAACATCTCCACGGTGGAGGATCCGATCGAATATGCCCTGCCCGGCATCACCCAGACCCAGGTGAACCGGGAGAAGGGATTCGATTTCAGCTCCGCCCTGCGGGCCTTCATGCGGCAGGACCCGGACGTGCTGCTGGTGGGCGAGACCCGCGACCTGGAGACCGCCCGCACCGCCATCGAGGCGGCCCTCACAGGCCACCTGGTGCTCACCACCCTGCACTGCAACGACGCCGCCAGCGCCTTCGCCCGGCTCGACGAGATGGGGATGGAGCCCTTCCTGGTCAGCGCCTCGCTGCTGGGGGTGGTCTCCCAGCGGCTGCTGCGCCGCCTGTGCAGCGAATGCCGGACCCCGTACCACCCGAACCACAGCGAGCTGGCCCGCTTCGGCCTGGTGGCCTCCGACGAGACCGACATCTCCTTCTACCGCGCCAACACGGTGCTGCCGGGCTCGGAGGGCTGCTGCAGCGCCTGCCAGGGGCGGGGTTACAAAGGTCGGGTGGGGGTCTACGAAATCCTGCGCATGAACGAGACCCTCTCCGCCGCCGTGGCCAAGCGGGCGACGACCGAGGAGCTGCGGCGCCTGGCCCTGGAGAGCGGCATGAAAACGCTCCTCGGCTACGGCCTCGATCTGGTGCGGGAAGGCCTCACCACCCTCGAGGAGGTGGAGCGCATGCTGCTCACCGACACGGGCCTGGAATCGGAACGGCGCGCCCGGGCCCTGAGCACCCTCACCTGCCGCAGCTGCGGGGCCGGCCTGGAGGACGAATGGTTGGAATGTCCCTACTGTCTGTGCGTTCGGACCTGAGCAGGATGGATCTCCTCATCGAAGACCTGATGAAGGAACTGGTGAAGGCCGGCGGCAGCGACCTGCACCTGTCCGCGGGAAATCCCCCCTACGGCCGGTTCAGCGGCCAGCTGCGTCCCATCGTCCAGGATACCAAGCTCACCGAGGAGAGCTGCAACCGTCTGATCTTCTCCCTGCTCAACAACGCCCAGCGCAAGAACCTGGAGCAGAACTGGGAACTGGACTGCTCCTACGGCCTCAAAGGTGTGGCCCGGTTCCGGATCAATGTGTACCGCCAGCGCGGCACCTACGCGGCCTGCCTGCGGGCGCTCGGCAACTCCATCCCCAGTCTCGAGAAACTCGGCCTGCCCCCCATCGTCGAGGAGATCAGCAGCAAGCCCAAGGGGCTCGTCCTTGTCACGGGGCCGACGGGCTCCGGCAAGACCACCACCCTGGCCGCTTTGATCGAGCACATCAACGCCACCCGTTCGGAGCACATTCTCACCATCGAGGATCCGATCGAGTTCACCTACAGAAACGACAAGTCGATCATTCACCAGCGGGAACTGAATGAGGACACCCGCAGCTTCTCGAACGCCCTGCGGGCGGCCCTGCGGGAAGATCCCGATGTGATCCTGGTGGGGGAACTGCGCGACCTGGAAGCGATCCAGTTGGCCATCACCGCCGCCGAGACCGGCCACCTCGTCTTCGGCACCCTGCACACCAGTTCCGCCGGCCAGACCGTCGATCGGATGGTGGATGTGTTCCCGGCCGGCCAGCAGACCCAGATCCGGGTGCAGCTGAGCGGCAGTCTGCTGGCGGTCTTCTCCCAGACCCTCTGCAAGAGCGCCGAACCCAGCGGCAATGGGGCCTTCGGCAGGGTGATGGCCCAGGAGATCATGATCAACACCCCCGCCATCGCCAACCTGATCCGGGAAGGCAAGAGCTCCCAGCTCTATTCCCAGATCCAGACCGGCGCCAGCCAGGGCATGCAGACCCTGGAGCGGGCGCTCGCCAACCTGGTGGAGGAGGGCAGGGTCACCCGCGAGGAGGCGCTGCTGAAGACCACCAAACCCGAGGAGCTCGTCCGACTGCTCGACCGCTGAGGAACGCCATGACCGCCTTCGTCGTCACCTACACCACCAAGTCCGGCCAGCGCCGGGAGATGACGCTGAACGCCGACAGCCCCTCCGTCGCCCGGCGGGAGCTGCGCCGTCGGGGCATCCTGGCCAACACCCTGGTGCGCAAGGAGACCCCCAAGGTTCCCCAGGCCGCCGCCGTCAAGAAGACGCCCTCCTCCTTCAGCGGCCTGGCCGACCTGCTCGAGGGGCCGGTGACCATCCGCGACAAGGCCCTGTTCGCCAACAAGCTGTCCGCCCTGGTGGATGCGGGCGTGCCGATCCTGCGCAGCCTCGACCTGATGCGGGTCCAGCAGCGCTCCAACAAGATGCGCCTGGCCCTCGCGGGCATGACCCAGGACGTCAACCAGGGCGACAGCCTGGGCAACGCCATGCGCCGCTGGCCGAAGGTGTTCGACAACCTCAGCATCGCCCTGGTGGAGGCGGGTGAGGCCGGTGGCGTCCTGGACGACACCCTCAAGCGCCTGGCCAAGCTGCTGGAGGACAACGCCAAGCTCCAGAACCAGATCAAGGGGGCGATGAGCTATCCGGTCACGGTGCTGGTGATCGCCATCGCCGTGTTCCTGGGCATGACGATCTTCCTGATCCCCACCTTCTCGAGCGTCTTCGAGCAGCTGGGGGCGGAACTGCCCCTGTTCACCCAGATGATGCTGAATCTGAGTGAATTCCTGCGCTCCTGGCGAGCCCTGATCCTGCTGGCGGGCTTGGTGGGCTTCGCCTTCTGGGTGGTGTCCACCTACAACACACCGACGGGCCGCCGCCAGATCGACGGGCTGCTGCTGAAGCTGCCCCTGTTCGGCGAGCTGCTGCAGAAATCGGCCAGTGCCCAGTTCTGCCGCACCCTGAGTTCCCTCTCCAAGGCGGGGGTTCCGATCCTTCTCTCCCTGGAGATCGTGCGGGAAACGGCCACCAATTCCGTGATTTCCGATGCCATCATCTCCTCCAAGAATGAGGTGAGCGAGGGCATGCCCCTGAGCGCCGCACTGCGGCTGAAGAACGTGTTTCCGGAGATGTGCGTCAACATGCTGGCCATCGGCGAGGAGACCGGCGAGATGGACGCCATGCTCTCCAAGGTGGCCGACTTCTACGAAGACGAGGTCAGCACCATGGTGAAGGCCATGACCTCCATGCTGGAGCCGGCGATGATCGTGCTGGTGGGCATCATCGTGGGATCGGTGCTGCTGGCCATGTATCTGCCGATGTTCTCGATCTACGAGCACGTGCGCTGAGCCCTACGCACCCGGGCGCTGAGCCGCCAGGGCCTGGCCCGCCAGCCAGCCCGAACTCCAGCAGTGCTGGAAGTTGAAGCCGCCCGTCACACCGTCGACGTCCAGCAGCTCCCCCACCAGGAACAGGCCCGGCCGCAGGCGGCTCTCCATCGTGGCCAGGTTGACCTCCGCCAGGGGGATGCCGCCGGCGGTGACGAACTCCTCGCCGAAGGGGCCGCGGCCGGAGACCCGGTAGCGGCTGTCGCGCAGGGCCGTCACCAGGGCCTGCTCCTGGCGGCGGGGGAGATCGGCCCAGCGCAGGCTGGCGTCGACCCCCACCAGGGCCAGCAGGTGCAGCCAGAGGCGGCGGCTGAGGTCAGGCCAGGGCCGCCAG
>NZ_JAYGHZ010000356.1:0-5381 GCF_034931285.1 Synechococcus sp. BA-120 BA3 | reverse complement strand
CGGGCAATACGGACCGGTTCGTCCGTGCCCTGGGACTTGCGGCCGAGCGCATCCCCGTGTCGCCGGCCGATCCCATGCCCATGCCGGACGCGCCGTTCGTCCTGGTCACCCCGACCTATGCCGACGGCGAGGGGCGCGGCGCCGTCCACAAGCAGGTGATCCGCTTCCTGAACGACGCGGACGCCCGCGGGCATCTTCGCGGCGTCATCGCGTCGGGCAACCGCAACTTCGGCGCGCTCTACGCGCTGGCCGGTGACGTGATCGCCCGCAAGTGCGGCGTGCCGTTGCTCTATCGCTTCGAATTGGCCGGAACGGCGAGCGATCTCGACCGGGTCAGGGAAGGACTGGACAGGTTTTGGAAAACGCAACTCTCGACCGCGACGTGAGCGACGCCGCTCCCGCGAAGGCCGTGCCCGCCGAATGGCAGGGGCTCGACTATCACGCCCTGAACGCGATGCTGAACCTCTACGACGAGCAGGGACGCATCCGGTTCGATGCCGACCGCATGGCCGCGCGCCAGTATT
This sequence comes from Synechococcus sp. BA-120 BA3, assembly GCF_034931285.1. Classification (NCBI taxonomy): domain Bacteria; kingdom Bacillati; phylum Cyanobacteriota; class Cyanophyceae; order Synechococcales; family Synechococcaceae; genus Synechococcus; species Synechococcus sp. BA-120 BA3. Next base: position 4,857 of record NZ_JAYGHZ010000356.1, on the reverse strand, counting down.
TTCTCCAGCACGTCAACCAGAACACCGTGTTCTTCCACTCGTTGGAGGAGAAGCTGCGCTATCTGGTCGAGGAGGGCTATTACGAGGCCCATGTCCTCGACGGCTACGAGCCTGCGTTCCTGCGCCGGATCTGGGACGAGGCCTATGCGGTCAGGTTCCGGTTCCCGACCTTCCTCGGCGCCTTCAAGTACTACACCAGCTACACGTTGAAGACCCGCGACGGAAAGCGATATCTCGAGCGTCTCGAGGACCGTGTCGTGATGGTGGCGCTGACCCTGGCGCGCGGCGACGAGGCGCTCGCCGTGCGGTTGATGCACGAGATCCTTGCCGGGCGCTTCCAGCCGGCGACACCCACCTTCCTCAACGCGGGCAAGGCGCAGCGGGGCGAGTTGATCTCCTGCTTCCTGCTGCGCATCGAGGACAACATGGAGTCCATCGGGCGCGGCATCAACTCGGCGCTGCAGCTGAGCAAGCGCGGCGGCGGCGTCGCCTTGATGCTGACCAACATCCGCGAGCACGGCGCGGCCATCAAGGGCATCGAGAACCAGTCGTCCGGTGTCATCCCCGTGATGAAGCTGCTGGAAGACAGTTTTTCCTACGCCAACCAGCTCGGCGCCCGGCAGGGCATCGATGGCCCGGGTCTCGGTGTCGGCGTCGGCCATCTCGATGAAGGCGAAGCCGCGCTTGCGGCCCGTGTCACGCTCCAGCGGCAGGGAACAGTTGACCACTTCGCCGAAGGGCGCGAACAGTTCAGCCACGTCTTCCTGCTCGGCGCGGAAGGGAAGATTGCCGACGAAAATACTCACTGACCGATGAGGGGGAACCGATGGGGCGCGCGGGCGCCCGAGACCCCCCAAGATTAGACGTAGACCCGCGATTCCAACGCCCGACGGGGGAGCTCAGGGGGTGCGATCGAGGCGCTCCCGTGCCAGGCGCAGCTGCTCGGCCACCCGCTCGAAGCCCGTGCCGCCCTCACTGCGGCGGGCCGCCACCACCTGGCGCGGGGCGATCACCGCGTGGATGTCCGCCTCGAAGGCGGGATGGAGCTGCTGCCAGCGCTCCAGGGGCAGATCCGCCAGCAGCCGTTGCTCCAGCAGGCAGGCCTTCACCAGCCCACCCACCAGCTGGTAGGCCTCCCGGAACGGCACGCCGCGGGCCACCAGATAGTCGGCCACATCGGTGGCATTGGAGTAATCGGCGGCCACGGCGGCCTCCAGCCGGGCGGGGCGGAAGTCGAGCCCCTCCTCGAAGAGCACGGCCATCGCCTCCAGGCAATCAAGGCAGGTGCGCACCCCGTCGAAAAGGGCCTCCTTGTCCTCCTGGAAATCCTTGTTGTAGGCGAGGGGCAGACCCTTGATCATCGTCAGCAGCCCCATCAGGTGGCCGAAGACCCGGCCGCTCTTGCCGCGCACCAGTTCGGGCACATCGGGGTTTTTCTTCTGGGGCATCAGGCTGCTGCCAGTGGCGCAGCGGTCGGTGAGCCCCACGAAGCCGAACTCCTCGCTGGCCCAGAGAATCACCTCCTCCGCCAGGCGGCTGAGATGAGCCATCACCAGGGACAGGGCCGCCATCGTCTCGACGGCGAAGTCCCGGTCGCTCACCGCATCGAGGCTGTTGGCGTAGATCGCCTCAAAGCCCAGCTCGGCGGCGGTCTGGCGGCGGTCGATCGGCACCGGCGTCCCCGCCAGGGCCGCCGCCCCGAGGGGGCAGATGTTGACGCGGCGGCGCACGTCGGCCAGGCGCTGGCGGTCGCGCTCGGCCATCTCGACGTAGGCCAGCAGGTGGTGGGCCAGGCAGACCGGCTGGGCCCGCTGCAGGTGGGTGTAGCCGGGGATCAGGGTGTCGGGGTGGGCTTCGGCCCGCACCAGCAGGGCCCGCTCGAAGCGCACCAGGGCGGCGTCGATGGCATCGATCCGGCGCCGCAGCCACAGGCGCAGGTCGGTGCCCACCTGGTCGTTGCGGCTGCGGCCGGTGTGCAGCTTCTTGCCGAGGGGGCCGAGGAGCTCGATCAGGCGCCGCTCCACGGCGAAATGGACGTCCTCCGCCTCCAGGCCCGGCGTGAACCGCCCGGCGGCCGCTTCGGCCCGGATGGCTTCGAGCCCTTCGATCAGGCGCTCCGCCTCCGGCTCGCTGATCACCCCGCAGCGGCCCAGCATGCGGGCGTGGGCGACGGAGCCGTCGAGATCCTCCTGGAGCAGGGCGATGTCGAAACCGATCGAGGCGTTGAACCGCTCGATCGCCGGATGCAGACCCTGCTCGAAGCGATCGCTCCAGGTGTTGGGGGAGGGGTCGGCGACCATCAGGGCATTCCGCTCAGCCCCTCAGCTTGCCATTCGTCTCAGGTGGGGGGCAGGCAGGGCAGCACCACCCCGTCCCGCACCTTCAGCACCACCATCGAGGCATCGTCCTCGAGGCGGCGGTCGCTGCCGACGAAACGGTCGAGGCGATCGAACAGCCGATCCAGGATCGCCTGGGCCTCGTGGGCCGCCCGGCAGGCGCCCTGGAAGGCCTTCACCAGCCGCTCCTCGTCGAAGCGCTCACCGCTGAAGCCGCTGGCCTCGGTGACGCCATCGGTGTAGTAGAGGATGACGTCGCCGGGCTCCAGCTGCAGCTCGCCGCAGCCGTACTCCGCCTCGCTCTGCAGGCCGATCAGCAGGCCGGGGGTGTCGAGCCGCTCCACCCGGCCCGACTGGCGCCGCCAGACCAGGGGCGGATTGTGGGCCGCGTTGGCATAGCGCAGCAGGCGGGTGCGGGGGTCGTAGTCGGAATAGAAGAGGGTGACGAAGCGGTGCGAGTGGGCCAGGTCCTCCTGGGCCAGCTGGTTGAGGTCGTGGAGGATGCGGTCGGGCGGCAGTCCGCTGAGCACCTCGGCCCGCAGCATGCCCCGCAGCAGGGTCATCAGCAGGCCGGCCGGCACCCCCTTGCCCATGACATCGCCCATCACCAGCGCCCAGGGGGCCTGCTCGCGGCGGTGGCCGGTGAGCTGGGGCTGGGTGGGGATGAAGTCGTAGTAGTCGCCGCCCACCTGAAAGGCGGGGCGGCAGAGGGCCGCCAGCTCGACGCCGTCGATCACGGGGCAGTGGTCGGGCAGCAGCTGGGACTGGACCTCGGCACCGATGCTCAGCTGGCGGTCGAGCCGCTCATGGCGGCGCCGGTCCTGCTGCAGCAGCTCGTTCTCCAGGGCCACACCGGTGAGGTCGGCCACCAGCTGCAGGTGCCGGCGACGCACGTCGCTCCAGCTGAAGCCGCGCCGGTCGCTGAACACGTAGAGCCTGCCCCGCTGGCGGCTGCGGGCCACCACGGAGGTGGCGAACACCTGGTGGGCGCCGAGCAGGCGCTGGATCAGGGGGTCGAGCAGCACCGCGACGGCCTCGTCGCCCTCCTGGTTCTGGAGCTGGCCATCGGGCAGGGCGGCCAGCTGGCGCAGCACCTCGGCGCTGCGCTCGCCGGGGGTGGCCTGGAGCTGCTCGCGCCAGAGCCGACCATCGGCATGGAACACCACCAGCAGGCTGCCCTCAGCCTCCACCAGCCGCGCGGCCACCAGGGGCACCAGTTCGAGGAAGCGCTTGAGGTTGGTGTAGCTGCGCAGGGCGAAGGAGAGGGACGCCAGCAGCTCCAGGTTGCGGCGCTGCTCCCGGCCGAGGCTGTCCAGAAGCTGCCGCAGCGAAGCCGCCACGGACAACCCCTGAGCGGGACGGGACGCCGTGGCGGGGGTGGGGTGGGGCTGCGGGGGCGGCAGGCTGCTCACCGAGCGGCCGCAAAGGACACGCAAGGTAGCAGCGGCAGGCGGCTTCAGGAGGCGGGCAGGGCCTCAGGAGGCGAGCAGGGCCTCGACGAACTCGAAGCTGTTGAAGGGCCGCAGGTCGCGGATGCCCTCGCCGGCGCCGATGAAGCGGATCGGCAGCCCCGCCTCGGAGGCCACCGCCAGGGCGACGCCGCCGCGGGCGCTGCCGTCCAGCTTGGTGAGCACCACACCCGTGAGACCGGCGGCACTGGCGAAGGCCATGGCCTGGCGCAGGCCGTTCTGGCCCTGGCTGGCATCGAGCACCAGCAGCGATTCCACCGCCGCCTCCGGCGCCAGCTTGGTGATGGTGCGACGGACCTTGCCCAGTTCCTCCATCAGGTTGTGCTTGGTCTGCAGCCGGCCAGCCGTGTCCACCAGCACCAGCTCGGTGCCCTTGGAGCGGGCGGCGCCGATGGCGTCGTAGACGACGGCCGCCGGGTCGGCATTGGCGCTGGGATTGGCAACCACGGCCACACCGCTGCGGTCGCCCCAAACGCTCACCTGCTGCACCGCCGCGGCCCGGAAGGTGTCGGCGGCGGCGATCAGGCAGCTGTAACCGCTGCGGACCGCCAGGTTGGCCAGCTTGCCGAGGGTGGTGGTCTTGCCGACCCCGTTGACGCCGACCAGCAGCCAGACGTTGAGCCGATCGCGCTGGGGTGCCAGCAGGGCGGTGCCGCCGGCGCGGATCGGCTCGTCCAGCAGGCCGCGCAGCTGCTCCTTGAGGAAGCGCAGGCCCTCGGCCGGGTCGACCACCTCCTCGTTGAGACGGCGGCGTAGGGCTTCGAGCACCTGGTCGGTGGCCTTCACGCCCACGTCAGCCCGCAGCAGGGTGGACTCAAGGTCGTCGAGCACCGCCGGGGTGAGGGGGTCGTCGCCGAGGTTCTCCAGCAGCTGGGTGACGAAACCCTTGCGGGTTTTCTCAAGGCCGCGCCGCAGCCGGCCCAGCCAGTCGATCTCCTCCAGGGAGACGTCATCGACGCTGCGCCCCTGGGCCGCCAGCACCTCCGCCGACCAGGTGAAGGTGTCATCGAAGGCGCCGAGGCTGGGGTCGGCGGCGTCGGCCTCCGCTGCCG
>NZ_JAYGHZ010000355.1:0-5467 GCF_034931285.1 Synechococcus sp. BA-120 BA3 | reverse complement strand
CCGCCGGTGGACCCGCCGGGCTCGAAGCAGTCCGGCAGGAACCGGGCCGGCGTGGCCCCCAGCAGCCCCTGCTCCCGGTAGCGCTCCAGGGTGAGGGGTGAGGCGAACACGGCCCCGGCGGCGGCGGCCAGCACGGCTCGCTGGCGCTCGGGGTGGGCCGGGTGGAAGCGGCCCTTCTCCCGGTGGCCGAAGGGATCGTCATAGATGGCGATGAAAGGTCTGCCGAGCCGGCCGGCCACATCCAGGGCCACCTCAAGCACACGGAAATCCGGGCAGATGCCTGCCACCGCATCGAAGCGGAGGCGCGCCGCCGTCTCCAGGGCGGTGGCCCTGAGGCCCTCAAGGGCCTGGGCCTGGGGGTCGTGGCCCCCCAGCCGCTCCAGAAGCCGGTGGATCAGCTGGCGCAGGCCGAACCACAGGTGCAGCGGGGTGCCCCGCCGGTGCCGGTTCCTGCGGATGGCACAGCGCTGGGAGCGGGACACCCGCCGGCTGTAGTGACAGAAGCGCCCCTGCTCGGGAAAGGGTTCCGGCGTGACCGCATCGAGCCGGGGGTCGGGGCCGACGACATGGAACTCCCAGCCGGCCGCCGGCAGATGGGGCAGGAGCTTGGCGTAGCGGCGGGCCTGGACGCCGCCGCCCCCCGGCGGCTGGAGGGAGAGGATCAGGGCCCTGGGCATCTCAGCGGCGCTCCAGCAGGGCCAGCCCCGCCAGGATGCCCTCCGCGGCGTTCCGCACGCTGAAGCGGCTGTTGACGAGCTCCCGGGCGGTCTCCCCCATCCGGGCGGCGGCGGCCGGATCGGCGGCCATCCGTCCCATGGCCGCGGCCAGGGCCGCCGGCTGGCCGACGGGGGTCACCAGGCCGGTTTGGCCTTCGAGCACCAGGTCCTCGCCACAGCCCACCTGGTCGCTCACGATCGCCGGCAGCCCGCAGGCCATGGCTTCATTCACCACCAGCCCCCAGGTCTCGCCGTGGTCGGAGGGCAGCACCAGGGCGTCGGCCACCGCGTAGGCCGAGGGCATGCCCGACTGGTTCAGGAAGCCGGCGAACGTCACCGGCAGGGCCTGCTGGCTGGCCTGCGCCCTGCAGGCCTCCTCCAGGGGCCCGCTGCCCACGATCAGCAGATGCACCGTCGGCGCCAGGGGGTCCATCGCCAGCTGCTGCAGCGCCTGGAGGAGGTCGAGGGGACGCTTCTTGGGCTGGAGCTTGCCGGCGAACAGAAAGCAGAAGGCCTGCCGGGGGATGGCCCAGTCCTGGCGCAGCGCGTCCCGGCGGGGGCGCAGGGCCGCTGCCCGCTCAGCGAAATAGGTGTTGTCGACGAAGTGGGGCGAGGGCACCAGCCGGCTCTGGGGGACTCCGAACTGGCGGTACCAGCGGGCATTGGCCGTGCCCACAGGAAGCCCCACCGACACCCCCCGGAACAGGATCCAATAGGTGAGGTTCAAAGCCCAGGATCTGGGGCGGAAGGCGTTGGAATCCATCCGCAGCAGCACCGGCAGGCCCTGCAGCCGGGCGGCGATGAACAGCTGCACCATGCCCAGGAAGTGCCAGCCGGTGAGCAGCAGGGCATCGGGCCGCTGCCGGGCCGGGCCGAATCCCAGCTCCCCCAGGGGCCGGCCCAGCCACACCCCCCGGTAGCCGGCGGTGATGCCGCGGCCGCGGCCACTGGCGGCCCGGTGCCAGGGGTAGCCCTCCAGCAGCGGCACGTCCCACTCGAAGGAGACCCCGAACCCCAGGCCCTGGGTGCGGGCGTCGGGGAGGGTGAGGTAGAGCACGTCCGTGGCCACGTCGGGGGCGGCGGCCAGGGCCTGGAACAGGGGGGTCTGGTACTGCACCGGGTGGCTGCCGGCGATCAGCAGCCGCCGCCGGCGGCTGGGCAGCAGGGCCGGACCCTTGCGCTGCAGGCGCAGGGCCCAGAGCAGGCCGCGCCCTTCGGCGATGAGGGTGGGAGGGATCCACCAGGGATGGCGCAGGTGGTGGCGGCTGCGCACCGACCCCAGCCAGCCGCCCAGGCACCCCGCCAGGGCCGCCGGCAGCGGCTGGGTGCGCAGCTGGAAGTAGTAGCGCCCCACGGCATGGTCGGGTTTGACGGTGGTGAGGTGCTTGCCGTAGCTGCGGGTGCCGCCGCGCTCGGCCCGGAGGTGGTGGATCAGGGCACCGGGCACGTACTGGATCGGATGGCCGGCCTGGCGCCAGCGAAAGGCGAATTCCGCCTCGAAGCGATAGGCCACCCGCACGAAGTTCTGGTCGAACCCCCCCAGCTCCAGGGCCAGCCGCCGGGGGATGGCCACGTTGCCCCCCATGAATTCCTCCACGGAGCGGGGGCGCAGGCTGTTGAACAGGAACGGCCCCTCTTCCGGGTCGCTCTCGCCCCGGTGCCAGGGCTGCAGCACCCGGCCGGCCAGCATGGCGTCGGGGTCAGCCGCGCCGGCCCGTTCGTGGGCGTTGAGCAGTTCCGCATCCGGCAGGATGTCGTCGTCGAGGAACAGCACCCGATCGCCGCGGGCCTCCTGCAGGGCCACGTTCATGGCGCCGGTGATCGAGGGGGTCGGCAGCCGCAGCCAGCGGATCCGTCCCTCCGCCTGCCAGGCGCCCAGCCGCGCCTCGCTCTGCGGGTCGTGGCGGGGCGTCTGGTCGACCACCAGCAGCTCGAACGGGGGCGGATCCAGCGCCAGCAGGGCGGCGACGCTGTCGATCAGCACCTGATCGCGGCCGAAGGTGGGAATGGCGACGCTGAGGGTCATGGCAAGGCGGCCAGCTTGAGCCGGGCCTTGAGATGCCAGGGGTTGAGGGCCAGGGCCTGGCGCAGGTACTGACGGGCCAGGTCCGGACGCTCGCGGCTGAGGCAGGCACCGATGAAGTAGGCCCCATCGGCCTGTCGGCGGGGTTGGGCCCGCAGGCCGCGGCAGCGCTCGCTCAGGGCCTCGGCCTCCGCCAGGACGGGTGCCTCCGGCTGCCTGGCGCGGCGGGCCCGGGTGGCCGCCACGATCAGGGCATGGAAGGCCTCCTGCTCCCGGCGCCGGGAGCCGCTGATCGATCCGGGGGAGAGGGTGGCCTCGTAGAGCACTTCCGGCACCACCAGGTGACCGCCGAGCTCCACCATGCGGCTCCAGAGATCGATGTCCTGGGCGAAATAGAACATCGGCCGATAGCCTCCGGCACGCTCATAGGCGCTGCCCCGCATCATCACCGAGCCGTGGATGGCCGGACCGGTGAGGCCATCGGCCAGGTCCGCGGGCTCCGGCGCATTCACCCGCACGGTCGCCCCTTCCGGCACCACCAACCGCACGTGGGTGGAGCAGAGGCTGGCTTCCGGGTGCTCCTGGAGGCAGCGCACCTGCCTCAGCAGCCGCCCCGGCAGGGAGAGGTCGCCGGCGTCCTGGCGGGCGATGAAGGAGCCACGGGCCACCTGGCAGCCCTCGATCAGCGAGCGGGTCAGGCCCCGGCCCGGTCGCTCCAGCACGCGCAGCCGAGGATCGGCGGCGGCCCGCGCCGCCAGCAGGGCGCCGGTGTCATCGGTGGAACCGTCGTTGATCACCACGATCTCCAGGTCCACCCCCTCCTGGCCGGTCAGGGAATCGAGGGTCGCGGCGAGGCTGGCGGCACCGTTGCGAACCCCCATCACCACCGACACCAGCGGGGCCGTGCCGGATTCGTGCTCCACAGGCTCCTGCATCACCTCAGGTCATGTTCCCCCCTGGGCGGGATCCTGGCCGCCGCCGTGTCCGGACCCCCATGCTGAGGCGGGCCGCCCGGCCCCAGCCCAGAACCGTCGCCATCAGGCCGTAGAGCAGGAACTCCAGCTGCCGGGGCGGCTGCCGGGTCCCGTGGCGACGGGCCAGCTGGAACAGGCGGCGGGAGGCCTGCTCGGCGCCGGCGGCGCCGCACTGGCGGCTGAGCAGGAAGACGGAGCGGCAGAAGCGGGCCATCTCGGGGCCGTCGGTATCGACGCCGGCGGCCAGGGCACTGCCCAGCAGCGACTCCTGGGCCCGGGCCCGGTCCGCCAGCTTGCGGGGGTCCAGGTGGCCCCGGTCGCTGAGGTGGTCGTCGCCCATGTGGATCCGCCGCACCGACACCGCGCCAGGCACCCACACCAGGGGAGTCCCGGTCGCCCCGGCCCGGCCGTCGTACTCCCAGTCCTCCTCGTTGATCCAGGGCTGCCAGGGGCCGATGCGGTCGAGCAGGTCACGCCGGTAGAGGGGACAGCTGGTGGTCCACCAGCGCTCCAGCAGCAGCCGGGGGAACAGCTGCTCCAGGGTCTGGCCGGTGGCCCGCATCGGCCCGCGCCGTTCGACGGGCCGCCGGGAATGGTCCTCCTCCAGGCTGGGGCCGTAGGCGATCCCGGCCTCGGGGGAGCGCTCCAGGGCTCCCACCTGGGCGCTGAACTTGCCGGGCAGCAGCAGGTCGTCGCTGTCGAGGTACTGGATGAATTCGCCGCGGCTGTGGTCCAGGCCCCGCTGGCGGGCGGCGCCGGGACCGGCGTTGGGCTGGTGGATCACCCGGATGAGGTCCGGATGGGCGGCGGCCAGGCCGTCGGCCACCGCGCCGGTGTCGTCGCTGGAGCCGTCGTCGACGATGACGATCTCGATCGGCCGGTGGTCCTGCTCGAGCACGCTGGCCACCGCTTCGCGCAGCAGGGCGGCGCGGTTGTGCACCGGGATGATCGTGCTGACCAGGCCGGGCTCCGGGGCGGGCCGCAGGGCGGCGATGCGCTCGAGGGCGGGGCGCCGCATCACGGCCCGGGCCCGCTCCAGGTTGGGGTTGTCCTTGCGGTGCTTGAGGGGCTGGCCGCGGTGCCAGAGGTGCACGATCGGTTCGTAGCCCCAGATCCAGGTGGGCCGGGTGAGGCAGCGGTCCCAGAACTCGTTGTCCTCACCCCCCCAGCCGACGAAGCCCTCATCCATGCCGCCGATGGCGGCATAGGCCTCGGCGGTGATGGCCATCGAGCCGCCGGCCTCCAGGTTCTGCACGATCGCTTCGGCGGGCCGCGCGTCGTAGGCGTCGGAGCCCGCCAGCACCATCGCGCTGTGGACCTCGTCGAGGTAGAAGACGAACCGCTTGGGGTTCACCACCGCGTAGCCGCGGGCGATCCGCTCCAGCAGGCGGCGGGCATAGCCGGTGGGCACGAGCATGTCGTTGTCGTGCAGGAGCAGCACCGGCGCGCGGGCCTCGCGGGCGCCGAGGTTGAAGGTGTGGGAGCGGTTGTAGGGGGCGGCCGGGTCCGGCAGGGGCCCATGGACGTGGCGCACCCAGGGGGGAAGCCGGTCGGCGATGCGGGGTTCGCTGTCCTGTTCGATCACCAGGCATTCGAGCCGCACGTCCTCCTGGGCGGCAAGGGATTCCAGGGTGGCCAGCAGCAGGGGGAGCCGCTCGCTGCCCCGGTGGCCGATCAGCACGCTCAGCTCCGGCGGCCCATCGGCCCAGCCGGGGCTGGCGCGGCGCCGGATCGGCGCCGTCGCCAGGCAGCGC
>NZ_JAYGHZ010000354.1:0-5474 GCF_034931285.1 Synechococcus sp. BA-120 BA3 | reverse complement strand
ATCCTGGCCGAGGTGCGGGAGCGGGGCGACGCGGCCCTGCTCGACTTCAGCGAACGCTTCGACGGCCTGCGGCCCGATCCCCTGCGGGTGCCCCCCGAGCGGCTGGCCCAGGCCTGGCACGACTGTCCCGAGCCCCTGCGCCGGGCCCTCGACCTGGCCCACGACCGGATCCTGGAGTTCCACCACCGCCAGATGCCGGCGGATCTGGCGGTGGTGGGCCCCCACGGCGAGCGGCTGGGGCGCCGCTGGCGCCCGGTGCAGCGGGCGGGGATCTACGTCCCCGGCGGCCGGGCTTCCTACCCCAGCACGGTGCTGATGAATGCGATTCCCGCCCGGGTGGCGGGCGTGGAACGGCTGGTGATGGTCACCCCGCCCGGCGCCGGCGGCGAGCCGAACGCCACCGTGCTGGCCGCCGCCCACCGGGCCGGGGTGGAGGAGGTCTACCGGGTGGGCGGCGCCCAGGCGGTCGGGGCCCTGGCCTACGGCACCGAAACCATCCCTGCGGTCGATGTGATCAGCGGCCCCGGCAACCTCTACGTGACCCTGGCCAAGAAGGCCGTGTACGGCACCGTGGGCATCGATTCCCTGGCCGGCCCCAGCGAGGTGCTGGTGATCGCCGACCACACGGCCGTACCCGCCCAGGTGGCCGCCGACCTGATGGCCCAGGCGGAGCACGATCCCCTGGCGGCGGCGATCCTGATCACCACCAGCGAGGCGCTGGCCGCCGCCGTGCCGGCCGCCATCGAGGCCCAGCTGGAGCGGCACCCGCGGGCCGCCATCACCCTGCAGGCCCTCAACGACTGGGGCCTGATCGTGGTCTGCGACGATCTCACCGAGGCGGCGGCCCTCAGCGACCGGTTCGCCCCGGAGCACCTCGAGCTGCTGGTGGCCGATCCCGAATCCCTGGCGGACCGGATCAGCCATGCCGGCGCCATCTTCCTCGGCCCCTGGTCGCCCGAAGCCGTGGGCGACTACCTGGCCGGCCCCAACCACACCCTGCCGACCTCGGGGACGGCCCGCTTCGCCGGCGCCCTCAGCGTCGAGACCTTCCTGCGTCACACCAGCCTGATCCACTTCAACCGGGCGGCCCTGGAGGCCACCGGGCCGGCGGTGGTCATCCTGGCCGAGAGCGAGGGGCTGCACAGCCACGCGGAATCGGTGCGGCAGCGGCTCGGGACCCAGGACAGCTGAGCGGACCGGCACTCATCCGCCTGCTGAGGGCGGGAGGTTCCAGTCGGGCAGGTCCTCCGCCGGCATCGGCCGGGCGATGGCGAATCCCTGGGCCAGTTCACAGCCCATCGCCCGCAACGCCTGCAGGTGCTCAGGCGTCTCCACGCCTTCGGCCACGCAGGTGCGGCCGAAGGCGTGGGCCAGATCCACCACGGCCTTAACGATGGCCCGATCGGCGGGATCCACCAACATCCTGGCCACGAACGAGCGGTCGATCTTGATCGTGGAGATCGGCAGCCTCCGCAGGTAGGTGAGCGAGGAGTAGCCGGTGCCGAAGTCGTCGAGGGCAACGCGCACACCCAGCTCGCGGCAGCGGGCGATGGTCTGGGCCACCTGTTCCAGATCCTCCAGGGCGGCTGTTTCCAGCACCTCCAGGCCCAACGCCGAGGCGGGCAGATCGGGATGGAGGGCCAGGGCTGCGCGGATCCTCTCGGCGAAACCGGGATCACGCAGCTCCCAGGCCGACATGTTCACGCTCACCGCCACACTCAGCCCTGCCCGCCTCCAGGCCGAGCAGTGGCGCAGGGCCTGCTTCAGCACCCAGTCGCCGAGGAGGCTGATCTCCGGTTGATCCTCGATCCAGCCCAGCCAGGCCTCCGGCAACAGCAGCCCCTGCTGGGGGTGCTGCCAGCGCACCAGGGCTTCGGCAAAGCGCAGCTGCCCGGTGGCCAGGTCGATCACCGGCTGCACGAACAGGCGCAGCTGCTGCTCTTCGATGGCCTGTCGCACCCTCTCCAGGCGGGAGCGCTGCAGCGACTGGCGCCGTTCCAGCGCCACGTCGAAGTGGTGCATCCGCCCCGGGCCGGCTCGCTTGGCGGCGTACATGGCCTGGTCGGCCTGGCGCAGCAGGGTATCCGGATCGGCCTCGTCGGGGGGCACCAGCCGGAAGCCGATGCTGGTGCTCAAGGCCACGCAGAGCGTCGCGCCCAGGAGGGTGGGCTGGGCCACGGCGCTGAGCAGCCGGTCACCCAGCGACTCCAGCTCGGCCAGGCTGCTGAGGCCGGGAAGGATCACCACGAATTCATCCCCACCCAGCCGGCCCACCGTGTCGCCCGGCCGCAGGCACCGGCAGAGGCGTTCGGCCACGGCCACCAGCAGCTCGTCGCCCACGGCATGGCCGTGGCTGTCATTGATGGGCTTGAAGTTATCGAGGTCGAGGTAGCCCACCGCCAGGTGGGTGCCGTTGCGCCTGGCACGCTCCAGCTCCTCGCCCAGACGCTGACTCAGCAGGGAGCGATTGGGCAGGCGGGTGAGCGGATCCTCGTAGGCCAGCTGACGCAGTTGCTGATCAATCAGCCGACGTTCGAACCCCTGGGCGAAGCCGCTCACCACGATCGAGAGCACGGCCACCTCCTGGTCGCTCCAGCGGCGGCAGCCGCGGATGTGGTCAAAGCCCGCGAACCCCTCCAGCCGGCCCCGCCGCACCAGGGGGAGGACCAGCAGGGACTGAATGCCCTGGGAGCTGAGATGGGCCCGCTCGGCATCGGCCCCGGCGGGGAGATCAAGGAGAGACTCGAGATTGATCGCCCGGCCGGAACGCATTTCCCCCATCAACCAGCCGATCGACACCTCCGGCACCTGCTGAAGTTGGTGGATCTGCGGTTCCACCCCCGGCGCACACCACTCGTGGGTGTTGCTGGCGAAACCCGGATGGCGCGTCAGGGAGAACACATAGGCCCGATCCACATCGAACAGGCCACCGATCGACGCCAGGGTGCGATCAATGGTGGCGTCGAGTTCCGTCGTGGGCTCGACGATGAACGCCTCAGCCGTCTCCGCCAGCAGCTGGAGCAGCAGCGTGCTGAGGTCGCCGTTGGGCACCGTTCGCCCAGCCCAGAGAGGATGGCTCCATTCTGGTGGCCAGGCGTCGGGTGGCCCAGCGGAGGGCGGCTCAGCGCCTCGCGAGGTCGCGCACCCCGGCCTCACCGCCCACGACCTCACCCACCAGCACCTGGTCGGCCAGGTTCACGAACAGGCCGTTCTCCAGCACGCCGGGGATGTTGTTGATCGTCGCCTCCAGGGCGGCGGGATCACCGATGCCCCCCTCAAAGGCCACATCCAGCACCAGGTTGCCCTGGTCGGTGACGACCGGGCCGGCCTTGCGCACGGCCATGCGCAGCTCGACGCGGCTGCCCATGGCGGTGAGTTCATCGCGCACCTGGCGCCAGGCACCGGGCAGCACTTCCACCGGCAGCAGAAAGCCCAGGTTGAGACGCTCCACCAGCTTGGTGGCATCCACCACCACCACGAAGCGGTCGGCCCGGCGAGCCACCAGCTTCTCCTGCACGTGGCAGGCCCCTCCCCCCTTGATCAGCTGGAAGGAGGGGTCCACCTCATCGGCACCGTCGATGGCCAGATCGATGTGCTGCACGGCATTCAGCGCCTGCAGCGGGATGCCCAGCTCGGCCGCCAGCACTTCCCCCTGGAAGGAGGTGGTGACCCCGACAATGCCGCTGAGTTCGCCCTGCTGGAGCTTGCGGCCGAGGGCGCGGATCATCAGGGCCGCCGTGGAGCCCGAGCCCAGCCCCACCACCATGCCGTCACGGATCTGATCCACCGCCGCCGTGGCCACGGCCTCCTTCATGCGGTCCTGAAGATCGGACATCGGGATCTGCCGGAAATGGCGCAGACCGTAGCAAGGGGGACCCTCCAGCCCCCCTGGCGCCTAGCCCGCCTGGGGCAGGGCCGCCGGGCGGATCGAGAGCTGCAGCTCCCGCTGGCCCCGTACCACCTTCAGCGGCAGAGGCTGGCCCACTTCGGCCCGCTCCACCTGCTGCAGCAGGGCCGAGGGGGTGTTCACCGGCTGGTCGGCGATGGCCACCACCAGATCGCCACGGTGCAGCCCGGCCGCCTCGGCTGGGCTTTCCGGCAGCACCCGCTGCACCAGGGCGCCATCCCGCTCGGGGAGCTGCAGCAGGGCATCGGGATCCCGGTTGTTGTCCCGGGCCATCCGCGCCGTGAGCGGCACCAGCTGGAGGCCGAGATACGGGTGAACCACCGTGCCGCCCTCGCCGAGCTGCTCCGCCACCTTCCTGGCCAGGTTGATGGGGATGGCGAAGCCCAGCCCGGCGCCGGGCCCGGAGCGCACCAGGGTGTTGATGCCGATCACCTCACCGGCGGCGTTGATCAGGGGGCCACCGGAGTTGCCCGGATTGATGGCCGCGTCCGTCTGGATCAGGTCGAGGCGCTTGTCGGCGAAGCCCAGGCTGTTGATGTCCCGATGCAGGCTGCTGACGATCCCCAGGGTGACCGTGCGTTCGAGGCCATAGGGGCTGCCCAGGGCGATGGCCCAGTCGCCCACCTCCAGGGCCTCGGAATCCCCGAGCGGGGCGGCGCTCAGGGAACCCTTGCCGCCGATCCTGACCACCGCCAGATCGGTCACCGGGTCGGTGCCCACCACGGTGCCGTCCAGCTGGCGGCCATCGGCCATGGTGACGGTGACCCGGTCGACGTTGTCCACCACGTGGGCATTGGTGAGCACCAGGGCACGGCGGCCGTCGATCACCACCCCCGAGCCCTGCCCGCGCTCCCGCGTGCTGCCGGAGGGATCGCCGAACAGATCGCGCAGCAGGGGATCCAGCAGGGCCGGATCGAACGGAGGCCGGGCCACGTTGCGCTCGGTGTCGATCCGCACCACCGCCGGCCCCACCCGCCGGGCGGCGTCGGCCACGAAGCTGTGGGGGGTCAGGGCCGGGGGGGCCTCCTCGAGGGCCGCCGCGGGCAGGGGGAGGGTGGCGAACGCCAGCAGCAGGGCCAGCACCATCAGGCCCCGCAGTCGCCGGATCAGGGAGGACAACAGGGGAAAGGGGCGTTGCATCAGCGGAGGCTAGGGCCGTCGCATGGCGCCCAGCGCAGCAACCGCTGCTGCAGCACGCCGTCCTCCCCCAGCGCCAGCCAGCGCCCGCCGGGGTCGGCCGGACGGCCCAGGGGACAGGGCTGCACCGGCCCGAAGCTGCGCAGGGTGGAGGGGCACCCGAGCAGGGGCACCGCCGGTCGCCCAGGCAGCCCCGCCTGCCAGTGCTGGTGGATGTGGCCGAAGACCAGCCCCCGCAGGGCGGCCAGCGGCCGCAGCAGATCCAGCAGGGCGTCGCCGTCCCGCAAGCGGATGGCATCCATCTCGGCATCGCCGATCGGCAGCGGCGGATGGTGCACCGCCACCACCAGGGGCAGATCGGCGTCGGTCGATCCGGCGGCCAGCCGGCGCCGCGCCCAGTCCAGCTGGATCCGGCCCAGTTCGCCGGCGG
>NZ_JAYGHZ010000353.1:0-5618 GCF_034931285.1 Synechococcus sp. BA-120 BA3 | reverse complement strand
CCTCCGGGTCGCCGGGCAGCGGTGCTGTGACGGCTGCCGCCAGGATCGCGCCGCCGCCGTGAGAGCAGCCAGGCGGCCACCAGGGCGGCGGCGGCGAACACGGCCAGCTGCACCGGCTCGGGGATCAGCCCCTGCTTGACGAGGGAACCGCCGATCCAGCTGCCCGCCAGGGCCGGCACCCCCAGGATCAGGGCGGGCCGGGGCGCCACCTGGCGCCGCCGCAGGTAGGGGCCGGCGTTGGCCACGGCCAGCAGGGTCACGGCCAGGAGCGAGAGCGGCACCGCCTCACGGGTGGGCAGCCCGGCGCCGCTGATCAGCAGGGGCAGCAGCAGGATCGAGCCGCCGGCGCCGAGCACCGCCAGCAGGAAACCGATCAGGGCACCGCCGGCGGCCATCAGCAGCAGCAGGGCGAGACTCAAGACCGTCCCCCCTGCCGGAGCGTCCCCTGGGCGGTATGGCGTGCGGACCGGGGAACGGTGGACATCGGGACGGGGCGGGCTGCTGACTATGACCATACACGCATACAACGGCAAAAGAGTGATAATGCTGTCACCGTCCGGGCCCCAACGGCGGGTGCGGCGCTGCATAATGTCGCTAGCGTCATAGTGAGTTGTCATGGGGATTGCCGGTCCCGGACCGATTCCCAGTCCGGAGCTGCTGGAGGAGTTCAGCCAGTTCTTCCGTCTGCTGAGCGAGCCGGCCCGGCTCCAGCTGCTCTGCCATCTGCGCCAGGGTCCGTGTGATGTCGCCTCCCTGATCGAGGCCACCGGGTTCAGCCAGTCCCACATCAGCCGCCAGCTCTCCCAGCTGCAGCGGGCCGGCCTCGTCAGCTGCGAGCGCGATGGGGTCCGCCTCATCTACCGGGCCGACGCCGAGCTGGTCGAGGAACTCTGCGACCTGGTCCAGAAGCGCATGAAGCAGCGCCTGCAGCAGCAGCTCGACCAGCTCCAGACCGCCTGAGGACAGGATCAGAGCCAGTGGGCCGGGTAGGCGGAGGCTCCCCTGACCCCCCGGCTGAACAGCCAGGCGAGCAGCACCAGAAGCACCGACCCGGAGAGCACGGGAAACAGCACGAATCCGGCCTCTGCCTTGAGGAAGACCCCGAGAAAGGCCACACCGCCGGCGGGGGGGTGGAGGCAGCGACCCTGCTGTCCCACCACGATGGTGAGTCCCACTGCCAGGGCCACACCCCAGGCGCCGGACCAGCCGCAGCTCACCACCAGAATCGCGATCAGTCCCCCCAGCGTGTTGCCCAGAATGATGTTGCGCGGCTGGGCCAGGGGGCTCCGGGGGTGGCCGAACAGCAGCACCGAGGACGCCCCCAGCGGGGCCGCCATCAGCAGATAGCCGCTCCAGGCGCTGAGGCCACCGAGGAGGGCCAGGGACAACAGGGCCCCGAGCCAGGAGAAGGCCAGGTGGTCGCGGGTGAAACGCGGCTGGTAGGCCCTGCCCCGCTCCCGCTCCGTGTGAACGGAAGCGAGCAGACGTGACAACCACACCGTCGGCTTTCCACGGGGCCTGGAGCCGGCGGAGCGACGGTGCTGGCGTTCGGGAGCCGATGGGCCGGCCCGGAGAGTCATGGCAGGGGCAACCGCTGCGGGTTGACGGGGCCATTGTGGCGAGTCGTTTCGCCGCATCGTGTGGCAGCGACCACCAGGACGGCTCGGCAGACTGACGGCGGTCCCCTGATGCCCGTTGGTGATCACGCGCTCTGACGCCCCCGGTCCGGCTCGCCCGGGCCCCCATCCCCTGTGGACCAGGGCCTTTCACGGGTTCAACCTGCTGGTGCTGCTGCTGATGGCCGCCAGCGGTCTGGAGATCTACAACGCCAATCCGGTCTTCGGCGGCCGGGCGGGGGCGACCGTGCCCGAGTGGCTCACCCTCGGCGGCTGGCTGGCCGGCGGCCGCGACTGGCACTTCGGCGTCATGGGCCTGTACGCCGCCAACCTGGGGCTCTGGATCGGCCTCCTGCTGCATCGGCGCCACCGGCGCCTGGCCGACGGCGGCGACCTGGGCACCCTGCGCCGCAGCGCCAGCCCCCCCCGACGCCGCCTGGCCAGCCACCGCATCACCTACACCCTGATGCTGGTCCTGCTGGCCTTCAGCCTGCTCACCGGCCTGGCCATGTACAAGCCGGCCCAGTTGTGGTGGCTGGTGTCGCTGTTCGCCTTCGCCGAGCCGGCCGGCCATTCCAGCTGGCAGACGCTGAGGGTCTGCCACCTGGCCACCATCCCCGCCATCGCCCTGCTGCTGGCGGCCCACGTGGGGCTGTCCTGGCGGGTGGGCGGCCTGCGGCTGCTGCGGCGGATGGCCCTGTGACGGGTAGCTCCCCCAGCCGTCGCCGTGCCCTCGGCCTGCTGGTCTCCGGCGGCTCCTCCCTGCTGCTGGGCGGCTGCGGCCTCAACCGCTGGAGCACCGCGGTGGGTGAGGCCACCCAGCCGCTGAACGAGCGGATCGAGGCCCTGCTGCAGGGGAAGGGGCCTGTGCCTGAGTTCCGGCGCAGCCAGGTGGAGCCGGCCGCCCTACTGGTCAACAGCTTCAACGGCACGCCCACCCTCGCGCCCGAGAGCTATCGGCTCGTCGTCAACGGGGCGGTGCGCCGCCCCCTGCGCCTCGATCTGGCCGCCCTGGCCGCCCTGCCCCAGCGGGAATGCGTCATCCGCCACGTCTGCGTCGAGGGCTGGGCGGCGATCGTCGCCTGGTCGGGGCCGCGGCTGGCCGATGTGCTCGCCCTGGCCGGCCCTTCACCGCTGGGGGCCTATCTGGCGATCCGTTCCGCCGACCAGTACTTCGAGACCTGGGACCTGGCCTCCGCCCTGCACCCCCAGACCCTGCTGGCCACCCACATGAACGGGGCGCCGCTGCCCGTGGCCAACGGCGCCCCCGTGCGGCTGGCCAGCCCCATCAAGCTCGGCTACAAGCAGAGCAAGTGGGTCACCGGCCTGGAGCTGATGACGGGCCTCGGCGACCGCCTCGGCACCTGGGAGGACAGGGGCTACGAGTGGTTCGCCGGGCTCTGATCGGACCGGCGGCGCTCAGGACTTGAGGGGCGCCCAGGCCATGGTGGCGTTGAACTTCTGGCACCAGATCAGCACCGATTTCTGGGCCTTGAGGTCGATCGAGGCGGGGATCACGTAGCTCTGGGCCCCCTTGCTGGATTTCAGCTTCGAGAGCAGCGTGTAGCTGCCGGGCTTGAGGGGAAAGGTGGGGGCCTTGCTCATCGCCAGGGGCGTGCCGGAGGGGCTGAAGGCCACCCAGAGATCGGGCGCCATGTCGTTGGTCTTGAAGTCGCCGCTGAGGGTGAGCACCGTCTTGCCGCCCTGTTGCGTGATCGAGAAACCACCGCTCACGGGAGCCTCCGCCTTGCGGAAGACGCCGCTGGCCTTCGCCATGGCCTGGGCCACGGAACCCAGGGCGGGGGTGATGATGGCCTCGCCGGCGGGGAGGCCGAGGCTGCGGGCGGGCAGGACGGCGCCGGAGAAGGCCGCCGCCGCCACCAGGGTGAGGGCGCCGCTGAAGGCGGTGCGGGGGGAGCGGGTCATGGTGAATCGGGTGTGAGGGGCGAGGGACAGGCCGGGCGTTGCGTCGCCGGAACCCGCGCTCACCAGCAGATACCCGTGGGCGGCCATTCCGGATTCGAGCCGGTGCCGGTTCAGGTGATCGCCACGGTGCGATGTCGGCCCCCTTCGCGCTCGCGGCTCACGAGGCCGGCACGGGAACCGTAGGGTCCCGGCCCAGCGCTCCGCAGTCGCTCCCCTGCTGTGTCCGGTTGGCCTGAATGGCGGCATCCTGGGCCGATGAGGCTCCCGAACCCATCGCAAGCCCGCCCGCAGCCGATCCCGGGCCTGCTGCCGCTGCTGCTCTACGTGTTGCTGCGGGGCCTGGATGCCACCGTGCTCAAGGGCCTGCAGGACCACGGGATGGCCCATCCGGTGGATGGCGAGAACCCGATCAGCTTCTGCAACGTCTTCTTCCTGGCCCAGCTGACGGTGGGCCTGGCGGCCCTGATCCCCGGGCGGCGCAGTCTGGGCAACGACCTGGCGCAGCTGGGGCCAGCCGATCGGCGCCTGCTGGCCCTGCATGGGGGCCTGGGCCTGTTTCTCGGGCCTGTGGCCTACTACCTCGCCCTGGAATCGCTGTCGGTGATCAGCCAGACCCTGCTGTTCGCCCTGGTGCTGCCCGTCTCCGCCCTGCTGGCGCGCTGGCTGCTCGGGGAGGCGCTCCCCGCGGGCTTCCGGCTCAGCCTGGTGCTGATCGGTGCCGGGCTGGTGCTGCCCCAGGCAGCCACGGCCATGGGCAGCGGCCGGATGGATGACGCCGCCGGCATCGCCTGGGCCCTGGTGGGGGTGCTGGCCTTCGCCGGCTCCGCCGTCAGCGGCCGTACCATCGCCGCCCGCCAATGGCCGGCGACGGTGAGTGTGGGGGTTCCCACCCTGCTGAGTGCCCTGGCCTTCGGGATCCTGGCCCTGGTGCTGTTCGGACCCCACCATTTCATCCTGCTGCGCCTCTGGTGGGTGGTGGGGGTGATCGGCGTCTATGCCGTCACGCTGTCCCTGGGCCGGGAGCTGGCCCTGCGCCAGGCCTACCGCCGCTGCAGTGTGGCCGTCGTCTCCCTCTGGAGCTCCCTGGCCCTGGTGGTGGCGGTTCTCAGCGCCGCCCTGCTGCTGGGGGAACCGTTGGGCCTCCCTGTGCTGGCCGGAGCGGCCCTGGTGCTGGCCGGTGTGTTCGTCAGCCGCCGGCCGGGCCCCATCCGATCGCAGCCTTCGCCGGTATCCGAAGCACGGCACCCCCGCTGAACACCCCCGGTCGTGAACTCCTCCGACGCCGAAGCCCCCCCCCGCCGTCCGCCGCTGCGGGGCTCCCTCCCGGGGGCACCCGGCGAGGGCGGCGATCTGGCCGCCCTCTACGACAGCTGCAGCGGTCCGGTGTATCGCCTGGCCGTGCGGCTGTGTCGCTCGAGCCAGGAGGCCGAAGACCTCACCCATGACGTCTTCCTGCGCTACTGGCAGCAGGGGCGCTATGACCCCGCCCGGGGTCCGGTGCTGGCCTATCTGCTTCTGTTGACCCGCTCGATGGCCATCAACCGCCTCAACCAGCGCGCCAACCGCTGGCAGCTGGTGCAACGCTGGTCGGAGCACCTGTTCCCTGCGGCCGTGCCCACGCCCCACGACCGTGCCGAGTCCGAGGATCTGGCCGAGCGGGTTCGGGGGGCCCTGGCGGCGATCCCCGCCAACCAGCGCCAGGTGCTGGAGATGGCCTACTACGAAGGACTGAGCCAGTCGGCGGTCGGAGCGCTGCTGGAGCTGCCCCTCGGCACCGTCAAGACCCGCGCCCGCCAGGGCCTGATCCGCCTGCGCGCCCTCCTCCACGATTCGCCCGCCCAGCCATGAAACCCGACGCCATCCCCACGTCCGATCCCGCCGGCATCGACGCCCTGCTCGCCGGCCATGCCCTGGGGGACCTCGAGGAGTCCGAGCGCGAGCAGCTGGCGATGCTGCTGCGGGAGCGGCCCGAGCTGCGCCAGCGGCTCGAGGAGTTCAGCACCACCCTGGAGCTGCTGCCCCTGGCCCTGCCGGCCACCGCGGTGCCGCCTCCCGCCCTGCGCCGGCGCCTCCTGC
>NZ_JAYGHZ010000352.1:0-5680 GCF_034931285.1 Synechococcus sp. BA-120 BA3 | reverse complement strand
CGCCTCGCTGATGCGCAGGTCAAAGCTGGCCGGCGGCTGGCGGAAGCCCACGAACACCTCGAGCAGGGCCCCGGGCCCCAGCACCCGCTGCTGCTCGTCGCGCACCGGCAGGGCCGAGCTGCAGAGGGCCTCCATGAGTTCGGGATGGGCCGCCAGCAGGGTGCGGGCCGGCTCCGGCTCCAACCGGCCGCCGGGGGCCTGGGCATCGAGCCACAGGTTGACGCCTCCCAGGGCCAGGAACACCTCCGGGCCGGGGGAGGCCAACTTGCCGTTGCGCAGCATCGAGAGCTGGGAGTTGTGCACCCGGCCCAGGTCAAGGGCCTCGGCCAGCATCGGCAGAACCCGGTGGGACCAGCCGTTGCGCTCGTGCCAGACACGGATCAGGTGGGCGAAGGCGACGCGGCCAGATACGAGTTCGTCTCGATACCCCACTCGATCTGAATTCGTATTGCTACCATTGTAATCACTCAACAGGAGCCCGGTCCTTCATGGCCGTCACCCCCCTCTCCCGCCCCGGCGTCCAGCCAGGCGCCCCCGCCCCATCCGGCGACCGCCGCGATGTCGGCACCAAGGCCCGCCACACGCGCCGCCCCGCCACCATCAACCAGGGGCCCGATTCCCTCGTCAGGGCCCGGGCCCTGCACGAACCGCGCCGTGGCGAACCCCGGGGCGTGTCCCCCAAGGGCACCCGCTGGGGCACGATCGGCTTCATGGTCGTGATCCACATCCTGGCGGTGGTGGCCCTGCTGCCCCGCTTCTGGAGCCTGGAGGCCGTGGCCGCCCTGCTGGTGATGTACTGGGTCACCGCCTGCCTGGGCGTCACGATCGGCTATCACCGCCTGCTCAGCCACCGCTCCTTCCGCGTCCCCCTCTGGCTGGAGCGCTTCTTCGCCACCTGCGGCGCCCTCAGCTGCCAGCACGGCCCGATCGACTGGGTGGGCCTGCACCGCCACCACCACAAGTTCTCCGATACGGAAGCGGATCACCACGACAGCAACAAGGGCTTCTGGTGGTCCCACATGGCCTGGATGTTCGAGGAGATTCCGGCGATGGCCGCCGTGCCCCGGCTCACCGGCGACCTGGCCGCCGACCCCTACTACCGCTGGCTGAACCACAGCTTCCTGCTGCTCCAGGTGCCCCTGGGCCTGCTGCTCTTCTGGATCGGCAGCGTCACCGGTGCCGGCGGCTGGGCCCTGGTGCTGTGGGGCATCCCCCTGCGCCTGGTGATCGTCTACCAGTGCACCTGGCTGGTGAACTCGGCCACCCACATGTGGGGTGAGTCCGTCCACGACAGCGGCGACAAGTCGAAGAACAACCCCTGGGTGGCGGCGCTGACCTTCGGTGAGGGCTGGCACAACAACCACCACGCCTACCCCCATTCGGCCCGCCACGGCTTCGCCCCCCGCCAGTTCGACCTCACCTGGCAGCACATCCGCCTGATGCGCGCCCTGGGCCTGGCCACCCGGGTCCGCCTGCCCCGCGCCGCGGCCCCCACCGGCTCCATGTCGTAGGCTTGCCGATCGGATTTCAGATGGCTCAGCCGGGGCGTTGTCATGGTCAAGAAGCGTGTGCAGGTGGTCCTGAGCGAGGACATCCTTTCCCTGGGCAAGGACGGGGATCTGGTGGATGTCGCGCCCGGCTACGCCCGTAACTACCTCCTGCCCACCGGCAAGGCCCTGGCCGTCACCGCCGCGGTGCTGCGCCAGGTGGAGCACCGCCGGGCCAAGGAGGCGGAGCGCCAGGCGGCCCTGAAGGCCGAGGCGATCGCCTTCCGCACCGCCCTCGACACCATCGGCCGCTTCACCGTCAAGAAGCAGACCGGCGGCGATGACGTCCTCTTCGGCACCGTCACCAACGGCGATGTGGCCGAGGCGATCGAAGCGGCCACCAAGAAGGAAGTGGATCGCCGCGTCATCACCGTCCCCGAGATCCACCGCACCGGCTCCTACAAGGTGCAGGTCAAGCTGCACCCCGAGGTCGTCGCCGACGTCAACCTGGAAGTGGTCAGCTACTGATCGGCCAGCCACGAACCGATTGTTTCCGCTCCGGGCGCCAGAGTGAGCCTCCTCACCGGCGCCCGATCCTGACCGATCCGGCCATCTGTTCCGTGAGTCGCGTTCTGGAGTTCCGTCCATGGTGAGCGTGCCCCTGGCTGGTTCCGACCCACCCCGGCCGGACGGCCCGCGGCCCGCGTCGCGTCGCGACGAGCAGGCTGGCTTCGAAGCCCTGCCCGATTCAGTCCCGCCCCAGAACCTGGAGGCGGAGGAATCGGTGCTCGGCGGCATCCTCCTCGATCCCGACGCCATCGGCCGGGTCGCTGACGTGCTGCGGCCCGAGGCCTTCTATCTCGGCGCCCACCGCGAGATCTACCGCACCGCCCTGATGCTGCACAGCCAGGGCAAACCCACCGACCTCACGGCCATGGCCGCCTGGCTCGCCGACACCGGCCAGCTGGAAAAGGTGGGCGGCAGCTCCCGGCTGGTCGAGCTGGTGGAGCGCACCCTCTCCACCGCCTCCATCGACCAGGTGGCCCGCCTGGTGATGGACAAGCACCTGCGGCGCCAGCTGATCCGCTCCGCCAACGAGGTGATCCGCCTCGGGTTCGACCAGAGCATGCCCATGGAGCAGGTGCTCGATGAGGCCGAGCAGAAGATCTTCGCCATCAGCCAGGAGAAGCCCACCGCCGGCCTCACCCCCACCGCGGAGATTCTCACCAGCACCTTCAACGAGATCGAGAGCCGCTCCCTCGGCACCGCCGTCGCCGGCATCCCGGTCAACTTCTACGACCTGGACGCCATCACCCAGGGCCTGCAGCGCAGCGACCTCATCATCGTCGCCGGACGGCCCGCCATGGGCAAGACCTCGATCGTGCTCAACATCGCCAAGAACGTCGCCCAGCTGCACCAGCTGCCGGTGTGCGTGTTCAGCCTGGAGATGAGCAAGGAACAGCTCACCTACCGCCTGCTGTCGATGGAGGTGGGCATCGAAAGCGGCCGCCTGCGCACCGGCCGCCTGCAGCAGGAGGAATGGCCCCTGCTGGGCCAGGGCATCAACAGCCTCGGCCAGCTGCCCCTGTTCATCGACGACAAGCCCAATTCCGGCGTGCTGGAGATGCGCTCCCTCTGCCGACGCCTGATGGCCGAAACCGGCAAGGAGCTCGGCCTGATCGTGATCGATTACCTCCAGCTGATGGAGGGCAGCACCCCCGACAACCGCGTTCAGGAACTCTCCCGCATCACCCGGGGCCTCAAAGGCATGGCCCGCGAACTGCACGTGCCCGTGATCGCCCTCTCCCAGCTCAGCCGCGGTGTCGAATCCCGCACCAACAAGCGTCCCATGCTCAGCGATCTGCGGGAATCGGGCTCGATCGAGCAGGACGCCGATCTGGTGCTGATGATCTACCGCGACGAGTACTACAACCCCGAAACCGCCGACCGCGGCATCACCGAAGTCATCGTCACCAAGCACCGCAACGGCCCCGTCGGCACCGTGAAATTGCTGTTCGAGCCGCAGTTCACCCGCTTCCGCAATCTCGCTGCATAGATCCGCTGCATGGCGGCGCTGCATAGGGATATCCGCCGTATCCCACCAGGGAAAGGCCCCCTAGGGTTGAGGCGGGTGTTCAGGTGGAAAAGGTCTGGCGGAGATCATCTCATGGAGATATCAGTGCAGCATCATTCCTTTTGGTTCTACGTTTTCGCCTTTTTCGCCATCATCCTGGCGCGTTATCTCGCCATGGCCGGCTTCGTCCACTGGCTTCTCTATCAGCGCCAGGAGGCCAGGGTCTCCGTTTTCAATGACATCCAGCTGTCCGTCATCTCCGCCGCGATCTTCTCCCTGGCCACCGCCCTGGTGATGACCTTGCACGAGCAGGGTCTCACCCGGCTGCATGGCCAGATTCGGCCTGAGAGCTGGTGGACCCTGCCGCTCAGTTACCTGGCTGTACTGGTGCTGCAGGATGCCTATTTCTACGCCACCCACCGGCTGTTCCACCAGCCGAAACTGTTCCCCTGGTTTCACCGGGGCCACCACCGATCACGCCAGCCCACCCCCTGGACCTCCTTCGCCTTCGACCCCCTCGAAGCCGTCGTTCAGGCCCTGTTCCTGATCGCCATCGTGCTGCTGATCCCCCTGCACTTCGCCACCCTGCTGGCGGTGCTCACCACGATGACGGTGTGGGCCGTGGTCAACCATCTGGGCCTGGAGGTGTTGCCGCTCCGCTTCCCCCACCACTGGCTGGGTCGCTGGTTGATCGGCCCCGCCCACCACTCTCTGCACCATCGGCGCCACGGCCTTCATTTCGGGCTCTATTTCACCTTCTGGGATCGGGTGTTCGGCACCGAGGATCCCGCCTACGCCGCCTCACTGCAGCCACCGGCACCCTGAGCGCGGTCAGGCCAGATCGGCGGCCCGCACCACGGCGGCCAGGCGGGAGAGCTGCGCGATGGATTGGTCGTGCTCCTGCGGGCTCGCCGCAGCGCAGGCGTCCTCCACCAGCACCGCCCGGAAGTCCCGGTCGTGGGCCTCCCGGACCGCCGCCTGCAGCGCCCAGGCGGTGCCGACACCCCCCAGCAGCAGCCGCTCGATCCCCGCAGCCCGCAACAGCGTCGCCAGGGCGGTGCCGTGGAAGGGGCTCAGCCGGTGCTTCACCAGCACCGGGTCGCCGGGCTCCACCGCCAGATCGGCGTGGAAGTCCGTGCCCCACTGGCCCAGCCGCAGGGCCCCCAGCTCCCGGGCCCGGCCCAGGAACGGGGCGTGGGTGGGCAGCTCCGGATAGCCGGCTCGGAAGGCCACCTTCACCAGGAGCGTGGGCCAGCCCCGGGCACGGGCCCGCTCCAGCGCCTGGTTGGCCGCCGGCAGCACCCCGCGCCGCTGCACCTCGGCGGCGTAGGTGGGCATCGCCCCTTCGGGGTGGATCAGGTCGTTGATCAGATCGATCAGCACCAGGGCGGTGCGCATGGGGGGTGCCTCCGCCGCAGGACCCCATCATCGGCCGGTCATGCCATTGCTGTCCCATCCGCGATCAGCTGCAACCCGCCAGCGGCAGCCTCACGGAGAAGACGCTCCCGGCTCCAGGCCTGGACACCACCGAAATGTGCCCCCGGTGGCGACGCACGATCGCCGCCGCGATCGACAGGCCGAGGCCGGTGCCGCCCTCGCGACGGGAGCGGCCCGGGTCACTGCGGAAGAAGCGATCGAAGACGCGCTGCTGATCAGCCGCAGCGATGCCGATACCGCTGTCCTGCACCTCCAGCACCGCCAGACCCCGCTCGTCCCCCAGGCGCAGCACCACCTCGCCGCCCTCCGGTGAGTACTGAATCGCGTTCAGCAACAGGTTGGAGACGAGCCGATAGAGCTCCGATTCCGTGCCCTGCACATGGATGTCCTGCTCACCCCCCACCAGTTGCAGACGTACCCCTGCCGCCGCCGCCGTCTCGCCGGTTTCCTCGATCAGGTCCCTCACGATCTGCACCAAAGAACAGGGCTGCGTTGGTGCTGCAGCCTCAGGACCATCCAACCGGGCGAGCAGCAGCAGATCGGTAATCAGCCGGTTGTCAGGCGACAGCGAAAACTGGCCCAGATGCGACACGAAATCTGGCCCCCCTCCTTGAGCCACTGACCAGGGCCAGCGCGCAGCCTGCGGTGCTGTCACCTCTGGAGCAGAGCTCCCGGGATGCGG
>NZ_JAYGHZ010000351.1:0-5684 GCF_034931285.1 Synechococcus sp. BA-120 BA3 | reverse complement strand
ACCAGCAGCGGGGCCAGGAACAGCAGGGCCCGCCCCGCCAGCCGGGCGATCGCCAGCTCCGTGCCGGGGGCGGGGCGCACCCAGGTCACGGCGATGCGGGAGCCGGACGCCACGTAGGAGTCGGCATCGGCGGCGGCGGGGCTGGGGCTGAGCCCCGCGTCCTGGCGGGCGGTGATGTACGGCATCAGAGGCTTCCCCCCAGCCGGATCCGCTCCAGGGGCGTCAGAGCCGGCGCCGGCGGGGCGACGGGGGTGGCCGGGCTCACCTGGATGGGGGTGCGGCTGCGTTCGAGCTCGGCGCGCAGGCGTCCCAGTTCCTCCCGCAGCTGGCCCAGGCGTGGATCCTCCGTCGCGGGGGTGGCCGTGACGGGAGCGGCGGTCGGGTCGCTGGCCGCCGCTGGGTCGGGCCGGACAACGCCGAGCACCAGCTCCCGCAGGCCGGTGGACCCCAGGGCCCCGAGCCGCTGCTCGGCGAACTTCTGCACCACCTTGGGGGCGAAGGCGGCGAGCAGGAAGGCGAAGGTGATGATCATCCCGGTGTCGTCCCGGGGTGGATAGGTGAGGGTGTCCTGCCCGGCCGCGTCCCGGCTGACCATCGGGGCGCTGCGCAGCATCGTGATCGACCCGAAGGCGATCGACGCCAGCAGGGCGAGCAGACACATCAACCGCATGGCGGAGCGGTTGCCGGGGGATTCCTCCAGAAACCCGGTCGTCGGTCCGGCGGCGGCACGGGCGGGGCTCGTCATGGGGGCACCGGGGGGCACGGGCTGGTCTCATTGTGACCCGATCTCCCGGGAGCCCCCGCCGCTGCGGACCCCGCGAAATTCCATGTCTACATTCGGCTCACATGCTGCCGCCGCCGATGGACGGACTGTCCCCGCCGACCGGTGCCGACACCGGAGGGAAGTGCCCCTTCCTGCACGGCACCCTCCGGGGCAGCACGGCCGGAGCCCGCTCCAACCGGGACTGGTGGCCGCGGCAGCTGAATCTGGCGGTGCTGCATCAGCACGCGCCCCTGACCGATCCGATGGGCGGCAGCTTCGACTACGCCGCCGCCTTCCGCACGATCGACCTGGAGGCCCTGCGGCAGGACCTGTTCGCGCTGATGACCACCTCCCAGGACTGGTGGCCGGCCGACTACGGCCACTACGGACCGTTCTTCGTGCGCATGGCCTGGCACAGCGCCGGCACCTACCGCATCCACGACGGCCGCGGCGGCGCCGGCTCCGGCACCCAGCGCTTCGCCCCGCTCAACAGCTGGCCCGACAACGGCAACCTCGACAAGGCGCGGCGGCTGCTCTGGCCCATCAAGCAGAAGTACGGCAGCGCCCTCTCCTGGGCCGACCTGATCATCTTCGCGGGCAACTGCGCCATCGAATCGATGGGCCTGTCCACCCTGGGCTTCGCCGGGGGCCGGCAGGACGTGTGGGAGCCGCCGATCGACATCGACTGGGGCCCGGAGACCGAATGGCTGGGGGACCGGCGCTACAGCGGCGACCGGGAGTTGGAAGACCCGCTCGGGGCCGTGCAGATGGGCCTGATCTACGTGAACCCCGAGGGGCCCAACGGCGAACCCGATCCCCTCGCCGCCGCCCGGGACATCCGCGAGACCTTCGCCCGCATGGCGATGGACGACGAGGAGACCGTGGCCCTGATCGCCGGGGGCCACACCTTCGGCAAGTGCCACGGCGCCGGCGACCCTGACCTGGTGGGACCGGAACCCGAGGCGGCCAGTCTCCAGGAGCAGGGCCTGGGCTGGCGCAACCGCTTCGGCAGCGGCAAGGGGGACGACACGATCACCAGCGGCCTGGAGGGCGCCTGGACCGCCAATCCGATCCAGTGGGACGGCGGCTACTTCGACAACCTGTTCGGCTACGAGTGGGCGCTCGAGAAGAGTCCGGCCGGGGCCTGGCAGTGGCGGCCCAGCGATCCGGCGGCAGCCGGCACCGTGCCCGATGCCCACGACCCGTCGAAGCGCCACGCGCCGATGATGGCCACCACCGATCTGTCCCTGCGGGTCGATCCGGCCTACCTGGAGATCTCCAAGCGCTTCCATGAGCACCCCGAGCAGCTGGGGGAGGCCTTCCGCCGCGCCTGGTTCAAGCTCGTGCACCGGGACATGGGACCCCGCTCCCGCTACCTGGGCAGCCTGGTGCCGGAGGAGGTGATGCTCTGGCAGGACCCGATTCCGCCCGTCGACCATCCCCTGGTGGACGCTGACGACATCGCCGCCCTCAAGGGGCGGATCCTGAACGCGGGGCTGCCCATCTCCCAGCTGGTGGCCACGGCCTGGGCGGCGGCCGCCAGCTTCCGCGGCTCCGACAAGCGCGGCGGCGCCAACGGCGGCCGACTGGCGCTGGCCCCCCAGAAGGACTGGGAGGTGAACCAGCCCGCCAAGCTGGCCCGGACCCTGGAGGCCTACGGGGCGATCCGCCAGGAGTTCAACAGCTCCTCCCACGACGGGAAGCGCATCTCCCTGGCCGATCTGATCGTGCTGGGGGGCTGCGCCGGCATTGAGGAGGCGGCCGGGCGAGGCGGCCATGCGCTGACGGTGCCCTTCAGCCCCGGGCGCATGGATGCCTCCCAGGACGAGACGGACGTGGCCTCCTTCGCCGTGCTCGAGCCGAAGGCCGACGGTTTCCGCAACTACCTGCGGCCGGGGCTGCCGGCCTCCGCCGAGGAGCTGCTGATCGACAAGGCCCAGCTGCTCACCCTCACCGCCCCGGAGATGACGGCGCTGGTGGGGGGACTGCGGGTGCTCGATGCCAACCACGGCAAATCACGGCATGGCGTCTTCACCCACCGCCCCGAGACCCTCAGCAACGACTTCTTCGTGAACCTGCTCGACATGGGCACCACCTGGACGGCGACCTCCGAGGCGGAGGACAGCTTCGAGGGCCGCGACCGCCACACGGGTGATCTGAAGTGGACCGCCAGCCGCGTCGACCTGATCTTCGGCTCCAACGCCCAGCTGCGGGCGATCGCCGAGGTGTACGCCGCCGCCGACGGCGCCGAGCGCTTCGTGGCCGCCTTCGTGGCGGCCTGGAGCAAGGTCATGGACCTCGACCGCTTCGAGCTGGCCTGAACGCCATGAACCCCCTCCTCTCCGCGCAACCGCCTCCGGAACGCCACGAGGCCATCGGCCGGGCCGGCCTGGGCAGCCTGCTGGCGATCGCGTCCATGGACGGGCCGCCCAGCCCGATCGCCCTGCGCACGATCACGGCCATCCGCGACCACCTGATCCGGCTGCCCATTCCGCTCGAGGAGCTCGAGCCCCTCACGCCGGAGCAGCTGGCGGCGGCGGTGCCGGAGCCCGAGTGGCGCGAGCGGATCCTGCGCGGCATGACCGTGCTGGCCCTGCTCGAGGACTCCCCTGGCGAGGCCCCCTTGGCCCGGCTCGAGGCCACGGCCCGGGCGCTGGCCATCGATGACGCCCCGGTGCAGGCCTTCCGCCACGTGCTCGACCACCAGTTCAACCTGGTGCGCCTCGACATCGCCCGCCGCAGCTTCCAGCGGAGCGCCGCCGCGGCCTACCTGCGCGATGAGGGCCCCGCCGGCGCCCTGCAGATCGCCCGCTCGCTGCTGAACCAGGAGGATCCCGCCCTCGGCCGGGCGTACCTGGCCTTCATTGAGGCCAACGGCTTCAGCGTTCCCGGCGAGCTGGGCGGGCCGCCACCCCCGGTGGTGCGCCACGACTGCTGCCACGTGCTCGGCGGGTACGGCACCACGGCGAGCGAAGAGTGCGGCGTGCTGGGCTTCCAGGCCGGCTTCGGCCGCAACGACCCCTTCTTCACGATCCTGTTCGCCCTGGCCCAGTTCCAGCTGGGCATCGGCTCCACTCCCGTCACGGCGGCCGAGACCGGCCAGGCGGATCCGGAGGTGATCTTCCGCGGCCTGGAGCACGGCCTCGGCGTCACCCGCGACCTGATCAGCGACTGGGATCCCTGGGACGACTTCCCCCAGCCCCTGGAGGAGGTGCGCCGCCAGTACGGCATCCGGCCCCGTCAGGCGGTGGGGGCTCCCCCGTCGTGATGGCGAAGGGCCGCTCCGGCAGGGCCCCCAGCAGGTCCGCCGGCTGCACCTGCTCCCCGAACAGGACCAGGGCGCCGGGCCAGATGTAGGCGGTGTTGTAGGCATTGGCCCCGTGCTTCACCCCGCCGAAGAACTCGAACAGGGCGTCGTCGTAGTAGCGGGTGCAGGTGACGGCCTGGTTGTGGACGGCGCACAGCGGTGGGTGGCTGTCCGGAACGGAGCAGGAGAAATAGATCGCCTTGGCCTGGCTGGCGATGGCGGAGAAGTTGGTCCCGCCGCCGTCCGTCGGGCCCACCCACTGGGCCGGCGGCACCAGGACATCGGCGGCGCCGTGCAGGATCGCCACCGGCTGGCAGAGCTGGGAGCCGGTCTGGCGGATCCGCAGGGGATCGGCGGTGAAGGGGGCACCGAACAGCCGCAGCAAGGCGATGGCGAAGCGGGGGATGCCCATTTCGGACGCGGCGGCCGGATCGGCCACCACGATCACCCGCGGCCGGAAGCGGGCAGCTGGATCGTGGCGCAGGGCCCAGGGCAAGCTCAGGCTCAGCAGCCCGCCCAGGGAGTGGCCGAAGCCGTAGACCATGGGCTGGGCCCCCTGCCAGTGCCCGTAGGCCGGCTCCCTGGACAGATCGTCCCAGCCCGCCTCCACCAGGGCCAGGGCCTGGGTCAGCCATTGCTTCGGCGAGGAAGCCAGGCTCATGGCCACGGTGCGGAGCAGGTGGCTCAAGTTCCTGGCGTAGGTGCGCCGGAACCAGCCGATCACCATCAGGATCAGCTCGATCAGGAGCAGGGGGAACAGGACCCGGCGCAGGTCCCCCACCGTGGGGGGCTCGGCGGCCCCGACCCCTTCCCGTTCAGCTGCTGAACCGGAGGTCAGCGCCTCCGGCAGATCCTCCGCCCGAACGGCCTCGGCCGCCGGCCGCACGGCCAGACGCAGGGCCGTTCCGGTCCAGGAGCCCGCCCTGGGCACCGCTTGCCAGGTCGGAACAGGGTGCCCAGGGGCCGGGGAGGGGTAGGCGCTGCGCTGGAAATCCGGGAAGAACACGATGTATCCCTCGGCCGCCAGGGCCAGCAGGTGGCTCTCGTAGAAGGAGGGCATGCACAGGGCGAAGCCGTGCAGGTAGAGCACCGCCCGCAGGGGCTGATCCGCTCTGGCGGCGCCATCCGGCACGTACACCCGCAGGTAGTTGCCCCGCCCGTGGAAGCCCCGCTGCCAAATGGTGCAGGCGTGCCCGTCGTCGCGAACGCAGGTCCATCCGGGCGTGGTGGGGTCGCTCATCGGGTCAGGCGAAGCGGCGACGGACCTCCGCAGGCGGCCTGGGGGACCGGCGCGTCAGGGACGCCCAGCATGACGACGCTGGGCGGGATCGTCAGGCAGCGGAGCCGGGGGACGCCCTGCGGTGACTCCTCCCTAGACGTCGGCCCGCTGGCCCAGGAACGCCTGCACCGCCGGATCGTCCGCCAGGGCGATGGCGCGCCGGTAGGCCTGCCGGGCCGCATCGGCCTGGCCGGTCCGCTGCATCAGATGGGCCCGCAGCGCCCACCAGGGCTGGTGCTCCCCCAGGGCCGGCTCGGCGGCCGCCAGGGCGTCCAGTTCGGCCAGGGCGCGGTCGGGGCCGGCCAGCTCGGCCAGCACGGCGATCCGGCTTACCC
>NZ_JAYGHZ010000350.1:0-5701 GCF_034931285.1 Synechococcus sp. BA-120 BA3 | reverse complement strand
TCTGGGCCCAGGCCTGGCGGCGGGCATTGCGGGCGGCGATGGCACGGTTGCGCCAGTGCTGCAGCGGCAGGCGGGCCAGGGGCAGGAGCAGCAGCAACAGGGCGTAGCCGATGGCGAATCGGGCCAGCCAGGCCGCGGGGGGCAGCCAGGCGGGCGTGATCGCCAGCAGCCACGGCGCGAGCACCAGCAGCGCACCGACGATCAGGCCATAGGCGGCCCGTTGCCCGACGCCGGCCCGGCTGAAGCGAAAGGCCCGCTCGCGCAGGGGCGGCACCGGCCCGTCAACCTTGGCGGCTCTGGCGGGCAGGGAGGGGAAGCCATAGCTCAGGTCCCCGTCCTCGCTCACCTCGGGGCGACCGTCGAAGCGCAGCAGCACCGGCAGCATGGCGGCATCGGCGAGGTCACGGCGGCGGTCGGGATCGGCGGGGCAGTCGGGCAGATCGAGCAGCGGGGCGAGGTCCTCGGCGATCACCACGCCACCGCGCTGGCGCAGGACGGCGCCGATGCGGCGCCAGCGCAGCGGCTCGAGGCGGGCATTGGGATCGCCATCGCCGAACAGGATCGAGAACACGGCGCTGAGGAAGCCCAGGGAGGCCGGATCGGCGCCCTCGCCGGGCAGGTCCCAGAGCAGGCTCCACAGCTGCTGCGGCGTGACAGAGGAGGAACCCCCGCGCGCCGGGGCCCGGAGGCCGGAGGCGAGCAGATCCAGGATCGAGAGGGGCACCTGGGCCAGCCCCTGCAGCAACGCCAGGCCGGCATCGTCGCCGTCGTCGCTGGTGAACAGCCGCACGATCAGCAGCACCGACAGGATCACCACCACCAGGGTGGTGACCAGCAGCAGCACCAGGCCGAAGCTGAGCCGGATCAGCCGGGCGGCCAGGCGCAGGACCGCCTGCAGCCGGGCCTGCAGGCGCCGGCGGCCGCTGAGGGCCAACAGCCGCATCCGCAGCGCCGGAGGGAAGACGAACAGCAGGGTGCCGTCCTCGGCCACCTGCAGATGGCCGGACACTTCGGCCACCAGGGCCAGCAGCCCCGGCTCCACCTCCTGCAGGGACAGCCCGGTGCCGGCGGCCGCCTCGCCGACACTGCAGCGGCGCCCGCGGTTGCCGATCCAGTCGAGCAGGGAGGCCTCAACCGGCATGCAGCCCATCCGCCGCCAGCTGCCGCAGGGCCAGCCGGTCGGTCTTGCCCACGGGGGTGAGCGGCAGGTCAGGCAGCACACGGATCTCCTCCGGCGCCTTGTAGCCGACGCGGGCCCGGACGAAGGCGATCAGTTCGGCTTCGCTGGGGGCGGGCTGATCGGGGCGCAGGGTGAGGTAGGCCCGCACGTTCTCGCCGTGCACCGGGTCCTGGATGCCGATCACCCCCACCAGATCCACGGCCGGATGCTCAGAGAGCGCCTCCTCCACCTCCTGGGGGCAGATGTTGGAACTGTCGTGGACGATGATCTGCTTGCGGCGGCCGCAGAACCAGAAATAGCCATCGGCGTCGATGCGCATCTCATCGCCGCTGTCCAGCCAGCCCTGTCGGATCGTGTCGGCGGTGGCTTCGGGGTTGTCCCAGTAGCCCACCATCTGGGACGGCGCCTGGATCCAGAGGCGCCCCTGCTCGCCCGGGGCCACCTCGTTGCCGTCGTCGTCGCGCAGGCTGGCGCTGAACCCCGGGCAGAGCCGGCCGACGGAGCCGATCCGGTTCGGGCCCGACGGGGGCGCCAGGGTGGCGTAGCCGATCTCACTCATGCCGAAGCATTCGTCGATCCCGAAGCCGGCCGCCCGGCGGAACTCCTCCTGCAGCTGATGGGGCACCTTGTCGCCGCCGCTGATGCAGAGCCGCACCGAGCCCAGATCCGTCGGCTGGAGCTGGTCATTGCGCAGCAGTTCGAACAGGGCGGCGGGCAGCATCAGCAGCAGCGAGGGCCGGTGGCGCCGCAGCAGGGTTTCCACCGTGGCCGCATCGATGCGGCTGGCGATCGCCGCGGAGGCGCCGGCGGCCAGGGCGGCCAGGACGAGGGCGCAGGAGGCGAGGTGGGCCAGGGAGCTGCCGGCCAGCACCTCCTCGCCGGCCTGGAGTTCGCTGGCCTGGATGAAGGAGGTGAGCACGGCGGCAAAGCTGGCGCGGCTGTGGGTCACGCCCTTGGGCCGGCCGGTGCTGCCGGAGGTGAAGAAGAGGAAGCAGGGATCGTCCGCGGCCAGGGCGGGCCAGGGCGAGGGATCACCGGTGGCGGGTGCCGCGGCCAGCAGGTCGCCGAAACCGGTGGGATCGTCGATGCGGTGGCAGCCCAGGGGCAGCCCGCCCGCCACGGCGCTGGCCCGCACATCGGCCAGCCGTTCGCCGTGGAACACCAGGGCCGCGGCGCCGCTCACGGTCAGCGCATGGTCGATCTCCGGGGACACATAGCGGTAGTTGAGCGGGGTGAGCACCAGGCCGCTGCGCAGGCCGGCCAGGTAGTGGACGACCAGCTCCACCCGGTTGGGGATCAGGGAGGCGATCCGGTCGCCCCGCCGCAGGCCCAACCGCTGGTAGGCCCTGGCCAGCTGCTCCGCCTGCCGGTCGAGCTCGGCCCAGCCGATGCTGTGGTCCAGATCCTGCAGCGCCGCTGCCGCCGGGTCGCGCCCCAGGCCCGCCTCCAGGAGGCGGGTCAGGTCGACGAGTGGGGCCAGGGGCGGGCCGTGGTGGGGCATGGGGCGCCGTAAGCCCGCCCACTCTGGCAACGGTTTGGGGTCGCGCCGCGGCTGCTGGGAGCGAGATGGGGAGCATTCGTGGGCCAGGAGATCGCCGGGGCTTCTCCTCCACCAGTGCCGCCCCCGTCACAGCCCAGCGAGGATGCCCCCGCCCCCCTCCGCCACCTACGAGCGCCTGCGGCAGTTCATCACCGAGCGGATGTGCATGAGCCCCATCTACCGACCGTTGATGCTCATTGAGCTGCTCAGGCGCCGTATCCCGGCCCTCAAAAATCAAGGCTGCCGATCACCTCTTCAATCGAGCAGCCCAGTTGGCTGGCCACGTCCTTGAGGATCTGCCGCAAGGTGCCGACCCTCAGGGGCTTGTGGGCAGGAATGGTGAGGTGCTGCTGCTGGCCGTCAGAGCTTCGGCTCAGCCGCATGTGACTACCTGTTTGACGGGTCAACACGTAGCCATGGCGCCGCAGGCGTTCGGCCAGGAGCTGGCCGTTGACGTCCCGCGGAATCCTCACAGGGCCAGCAGTTCCTGCCTCACGTGATGGAGGCGGATCAGGGGTGGCGCCTGGCCGGGATCGAAGTGGCAGACAACGGCGTCGCGAATCTCCTTGTGGAGGTCCTCAAGCGTGTCGGCCTCGGTGTGGATCGCCGCGGCAGCTGCGCTGGCCCGGAAGGAACCATCCTCCGCCTCCTCGACCACGAAAAGGATTTCCTGCATGGCGCCCTCCAGTGGCACCAGTCTTGCAGTGGTGGGCCGGATTCACCTTCAACGGCATCACCCGCTGCGAGAAGGGCACTGTCGACCTGGTGGGCGGCGAGCAGCTGAGCGACGCAGAGGGCGGCATCTGCTGGCACTGAACCGCCAGGCCTGCTCACGCCATTGGTTGGATTGGCACGATTGCCGGCAGCACGCTCACCAGAGCCTGCTTGGCCAGCTTCAAATCATGGCTGGCCTGCATCCGCAGCCAGAAGCCCTTGCTCAGGCCGAAGAAACGGCAGAGGCGCAGGTCGGTATCGGCGGTGATCGCCCGCCGACCCTTCACGATCGCGTTGATGCGGCTCTCCTGCACGCTGATGGCCAGCGCCAATCGGTACTGGCTGATCCCCATCGGCTTGAGGAACTCCTCCAGCAGCACCTCGCCCGGGGGCACAAGCATCACGTCAGTGGACGTCAACGATCTCGACCTCCTCTGGCCCGGCTTCCGTCCAGATGAAGCAGAGCCGGAACTGGTCGTTGATGCGGATGCTGTGCTGGCCATGGCGGTTCCCCCTGAACCGAGGCGAAGTCCATGGTTCTCCCGCTGCCCTGACGAATGCGCTCTGGCGCCTCCACCCTGTCGACCTCTGGCCCACGGGGAGACTGAAATAGGCGGCCACGCGGTTCTCCTCGTCGGCGACGACGAACGTTCGGGCTGAGCCAAACGACGCACGCCAGGAGGGGTCGCTCCAGGGGATAGCGGCTGGTGGCTCTTCTGCATCGCCGTGGACGTCGCCGCCGCGATGGGTGGACTAAACTAAGACTTAGTTCAGGGCGATCCGCCATGGAGCCGGTGAACATCCACCAGGCCAAGACCCAGCTCTCCCAGCTGCTGCATGTGGTGGAGCAGGGAGAGGAGGTGGTGATTGCCCGGGCCGGCGTGCCGATTGCACGGCTGGTGAGCTGGCAGGCTCAAGCCCAGCCTGTGGCAGCGCCCGGGGCGATGCGCGGCCAGATCCAGCTCGGTGCTGACTTCGATGCGCCACTGGATGGCCTGTTTGAGGCGCTGCAGTGACGCGGCTGCTGCTCGACACCCACGTGGTTCTGTGGTGGCTGAATGACGATCCGCGACTGCCGGAGCCTGTGGTGGAGCGCGTGCAGGCCCCGGAGGCAGAGGTGTTCGTCAGTCAGGCCTCTCTTTGGGAGATGGCGATCAAGGTGTCGATCGGCCGCTTGCAAGTGGATCTGCCCGAGTTGGAGCGCCAGGTGCCGCTGCAGGGCTTTCGCTGGTTGCCGATTCGCAACGCCCATCTGCTGGCGGTGGCGGAGCTGGAGGCCGATGCCGACCATCGCGATCCCTTTGATCGGCTGCTGGTGTGCCAGAGCAGGACGGAACCCATGCTGCTGTTGACAGCGGACCGCCAGTTGCGGCGCTACGGCAACACCGTGAATGTGATCGGATAGCGAGCGCGAGGAGCTGCCGTGCGGCCACCTTGGCGAAGGCCTACACCACCAACGCAAGGATCTGCCCCACAATCGTCATCACCTCCTCCAGGTGGGAGTCGTGCAGTCGCCCGATCGGATGCGGGCGAGCGCCCCTGGCGCGCCAGTCGAAGGATTTGAGTTGCTGGCAGAGCACATAGCGATGGGAACCCGGCCGATCGGGGATGGGGCCCAGGTCCACAGCAAGGGTGGAGCCACAGTTGTGAGGAGCTGTGGTCATCGCGCAGCCCACCACCAGGCCCACGGTGGTGTGGAAGGAAGCGGTGGAGAGCACCGCAAAGGGATGGTGATCCCTCATCTCGCGGCCGGCCTGGGGGTTGTGGTCGATCCAGATCACGTCGCCGCACCGGCCGGATCATCACGCCTCCCTCCACAACGGAGAGTTCCACGGCCTGATCCACCTGAAGCCGAGCCTCACGGGCAATGGAGGCGGGCAAGCGGATGCCGAGGCTGTTGCCCCAGCGGCGCAGGGCCTGGCGGGAAGGGGTGGCAACCATGGGACTCAATCGTATAGACAAAAGTATTGACGCCTCAAACGGCTGGGGCGGCAGACCAGCACCCTGAGCCGGGTTGGCTGCAGCCGTTGCACACCCACGCCAGAAGGGATCCCGTCAGGGGCGATGGCCTGGCGGGCCGCTCAGAGCCAGACCTGGACATGGCGCCCGGCAACCGCCAGCCCCGCCCCTGCGCAGGGCGTTGTCAAGCGACATCCGGAATTGGTCCTCCGGCGACATGAAATCTGGCCCACCCTGTGAGGCTGTAGCCCCGGCTTGTTGACGCCGTAGCCGGCGCCGGTTGGTCTTGCTCATCAGTCCATTGGGAT
>NZ_JAYGHZ010000349.1:0-5771 GCF_034931285.1 Synechococcus sp. BA-120 BA3 | reverse complement strand
GGCCAGGGCCACCCCCAGGCGCCGCCAGGGCCGGACCTCCGGTTTGCCGAAGATCAGCACCTGGGTGTCCGGCACCGCCAGGGCCTGCTCCAGCCCCAGATAGCTGGGGGCCCCGGCCCCTCCCGCGGCGTCCGGTCCGGCCAGGATCACCCGCGAGGCCGCTGCTCCGAGGCTGCGGATCTCCGGGATCGGCAGCCCCAGCACCGCCCGCAGGTGCAGCTCGAATTCGCTCAGGTTCTGGCCCACCAGCGTCACCAGGCCGGTGTCATGGGGCCGGGGCGAGAGCTCGGAGAAGACCACCTCCTCGGCGCCGGGCTCGCCGCAGAGGAAGAACTCCACCCCGAACAGGCCGGCGCCGCCCAGGTCGTCGGTCACGGCCCTGGCCATTGCCTGGGCCGCCCCCAGCTGTTCCGCCCCCAGCCGGGCCGGTTGCCAGCTGCACTGGTAGTCGCCCCGCTCCTGGATGTGGCCGATCGGCGGGCAGAACAGGGTGGGGCCCTGCCACTGGCGCACCGTCAGCAGGGTGATCTCCAGGCCGAAGCGCAGGAACTCCTCCACGATCACCCGCGCCCCCTCCCCCCGGGCACCAGCCATGGCCGCTTCCCAGGCGGCCGAGATCCCCTCGGGCCCGTGCACCACGCTCTGCCCCTTGCCCGAGGAGCTCATCACCGGCTTCACCACCACGGGCCAGCCCAGGGGCGCCGCCGCCGCCGCCAGTTCGGCGGCGCTCTCGGCATAGGCGAAGCGGGCGGTGCGCAGCCCCAGCCGGCCGGCGGCCAGGTCACGGATGCGGTCGCGGTTCATGGTCACCGCCGTGGCCCGGGCGGTGGGGATCACCGTGAGCCCCTCCGCCTCCAGCTCGGCCAGGGCATCCACCGCCAGGGCCTCGATCTCCGGAATCACCACATCGGGCCGATGGCGCCGCACGACCGCCTTGAGGGCCTCGGGGTCGGCCATGGCCACCACCTCACTCACCTGCGCCACCGCCATGGCCGGGGCACCGGCGTAGCGGTCGACGGCGATGACGCGGCAGCCGAGCCGCTGGGCGGCGATGGCCACCTCCTTGCCCAGTTCGCCGCTGCCCAGCAGCATCACCGTCCGCGGGAAGGGGGAAGGGCCTGGTGCCATGACGGGGTGCGGTGCGGATCAGGCGATCCTGACGCGGCGCGCGCCCCTTCCCCTAACGTGCCGCGATGCCTGCGGCTCTCCCCGTGATCTCCCAGGGCCTCGGCCCCCTGGCCTTCCACACCTTCGCCTTCAGCACCGCCGGAGACGCGGCCAACGGCCTGCTGCCCTTCGGCTGGAGCGTCACGGACTTCCAGACCTGGACGCTGGTTTACCTGGGGGTGTCGTCCCTGGCTTTCGTGCTGGTCTGGGTGGTGGGCTACCTGCGCCGCTGAGCGCCCTTGCTCCCCACGCGCTTGTCTGGCCTCAGGCGCCGGTCTCCTCCAGCAGGGTGAGCTGGCTCTCCGCCGATTCCTCGCTGACGAAGCCGTAGGCCCCGAACACCGCCGGATCGGGGTGGGTGATGCGCTGCCCCTCGGGGTGGCGCTCCACCTTGAAGCCCTCATCGGCCATGCGGCGCATCAGGGCGGCCGCCTCCTCAAACCGTGCCGCCATCGCCTCCAGGCTGGCGCAGTCGGCGGTGAGGCCCGTTTCCTTCCAGGTGAAAAACGCCATGGCCGGGGGTGCGACGGATCGGTCGGCAGGGTCGCCGCGATCGACGACAGGGAGCGGCCGCTCAGGGCAGCAGCACCAGTCCCACCAGCACCAGTATCAGGCTGGCGCCCCAGAGACCGAGCACCACGCGCTGCTCGGGCAGACCACCGAGTTCGAAATGGTGGTGCAGCGGCGCCATGCGGAACAGGCGCCGCCCCTGGCCGTCGGGGCCCTTGGTGGCCTTGAACACCCAAACCTGCAGGATCACCGAGAGGGATTCGGCCAGGAACACCCCGCCCATCACCAGCAGGGGCCAGAGGCTGTCGCTGA
Organism: Synechococcus sp. BA-120 BA3; assembly: GCF_034931285.1. Taxonomy (NCBI): domain Bacteria; kingdom Bacillati; phylum Cyanobacteriota; class Cyanophyceae; order Synechococcales; family Synechococcaceae; genus Synechococcus; species Synechococcus sp. BA-120 BA3. The sequence continues at coordinate 3,782 of NZ_JAYGHZ010000349.1, read as the reverse complement.
GCAGGGCCACCGAGGACAGGGCCGCCCCCATGGCCAGGGAGCCCGTGTCCCCCATGAACACCCGGGCCGGGTGGCGGTTCTGGCTGAGGAAGCCCAGCCAGCAGCCCGCCATGGCGGTGCAGAAGGCGGCCAGCACCGGATCGCCCCCATGGCCCCGCAGCATCAGCTGCAGCCCCATGCCGGTGAACACCACGGCACCGCAGCCGGCCGCCAGGCCGTCGAGCCCGTCGGTGAGGTTGGTGGCGTTGCTCTCGGCCAGGAACACGAACAGGGCCAGCGGCCAGATCAGCAGTCCGAGGGTCAGCACGCGGCCGAAGGGCAGCCCCAGATCCCCCGGCACCCCACCCCCCAGCCAGCCGCCCTGGTGGGCCCAGACCAGGAAGCCCACGGCGGCCAGGGCCTGGAGCAGCAGCTTGCCCCGGGGGCTGAGGCCCGTGTTGGTGCGGCGGGTGAGGCTGCGCCAGTCATCGACGGCACCGATGGCCATGTAGGCCAGGGTGACCGCCGCCACCGCCAGCAGGCGGGGATCCTCCGGGCTGATCAGCCCCCCCACCAGCACCCCGACGGGCACCACCAGCAGGCCGCCCATGGTGGGCGTGCCCGCCTTGCTGTGGTGGGCCTGGGGGCCTTCGTCCCGGATCACCTGGCCGAGCTTCAGGGCCCGCAGGCGCGGCACCCCCAGGGCCGACACTCCGGCGCTGACCAGGGCCGCCACCACCAGCGGCAGGGTCAGCATGGAATTGGCCACCAGGGCATCGCTGGCCAGGCAGGCGGCCAGCAGGATCAGGGCGAGCAGGGCCGCTGGGAGGCGGCCGTCGCGGGAGACCATCGGAAACGGTGCAGGGTGGAGCCGGAGCGGACCGTCAGTCCTCCCAGTCTTCCTCCGTGGGCTCGTCGGCCGGGTTGTAATCCTCCTTCTCGCCCATCAGCGCCGACAGCTCCTCCTCCTCCACCGTGCTCACATCGGTGCTGGCGGTCTCCTCGTCGGCGACCAGGCGGCCGCTGGCCTCCAGCAGGCTCAGCAGATCGGGCTCATCCCGAAGCGGCAGCACCGGCGCCGGTTCGTTGCGCCGGTAGCGGGTCAGGGAGGGGTTGATGGTGTCGAGAATGCTCATGCCGTCAGGCTGGGTCGTCAAGGACCGACTCACCACTCTATCGCGCCGCCCCCATGCCCCCATCCAAGCTCCTGGAAGTGGGCCGTCTCTGGTCGGCGGCCCTGGTGCTCAGCACCCTGCTGGCCGCCGCCGGCCTCACGCCCCTGGCCCTGTACGGCCACGAACAGGGCAGCAAGCCGTCGGTGCTGGCGCGGCTGGTGGCCGGGCATGATTCACGGGAGCGCCCCCTGTGGTTCGTCGAGGACCGGCGCCCCACCCTGGAGCTGGTGCGGCGCACCCCCGGGCTGGAGGCGGTGCGCTGCTGCCTGGTGTCGTGGGGGTACCTGGGCCCGGGGGACGGGGAGGGGCTGGAGCCCCTGGGCATCCACTGGCTGGAGCCCGCCGGCTTCGAGGCCCCCCTGGCGCTCTGGCCATGACCCGCTAGAGTACGCCCGTACTACATGGGATTGATACGCCGGCCTCTCCGGGTGGCACTGGTTCTCCAGAGGTCGCAGGATGGCGCCCGGTTCCGGCCCCCTCTCCCATCCCCCACCCCGCGCCTGCACGGCTCCAGCCGGCTGCGGCCCGTTCCATCACCCACCCCCACCATGCCTGCCGATTCCAGGGCCACGGCCGCCGCCGCCGCGTCTTCCTCCTCCAGTTCCCCTTCCACCTCCTACGTGTCCGCCGCCGCCCCCAGCGGCGATCCCCGGGCCGCCGCGGAGCGCGACAAGGCCCTGGGCCTGGTGCTCACCCAGATCGAGCGCAACTTCGGCAAGGGCTCGATCATGCGGCTGGGGGATGCCTCCCGCATGCGGGTGGAGACGGTCCCCACCGGGGCCCTCACCCTCGATCTGGCCCTCGGGGGCGGTTATCCCAAGGGCCGGGTGGTGGAGGTCTACGGACCGGAGAGCTCCGGCAAGACCACCCTCACCCTGCATGCCATCGCCGAGGTGCAGAAGCGCGGCGGCGTGGCGGCCTTCGTGGATGCGGAGCATGCCCTCGATCCGGTCTATGCCGCCGCCCTCGGGGTCGACATCGAGAACCTGCTGGTCTCCCAGCCGGACACCGGCGAGATGGCCCTGGAGATCGTCGACCAGCTGGTGCGCTCGGCCGCCGTCGACATCGTCGTGGTCGACTCGGTGGCGGCGCTGACGCCCCGGGCCGAGATCGAGGGGGAGATGGGCGATCTGGCGGTGGGCAGCCAGGCCCGGCTGATGAGCCAGGCCATGCGCAAGATCACCGGCAACATCGGCAAGTCCGGCTGCACGGTGATCTTCCTCAACCAGCTGCGCCAGAAGATCGGCGTCACCTACGGCAACCCGGAAACCACCACCGGTGGCAACGCCCTCAAGTTCTATGCGTCGGTGCGGCTCGACATCCGCCGCATCCAGACCCTCAAGCGCGGCACCGAGGAGTACGGGATCCGGGCCAAGGTGAAGGTGGCCAAGAACAAGGTGGCGCCCCCCTTCCGCATCGCCGAGTTCGACATTCTCTTCGGCCGCGGCATCAGCACCCTGGGCTGCCTGCTCGATCTGGCCGAGGAAACGGGCGTGGTCACCCGCAAGGGCGCCTGGTACAGCTACGAGGGCGACAACATCGGCCAGGGTCGTGACAACACGATCGCCTGGCTGGAGCAGAACCCCGCGCCGAAGGAGGTGATCGAGACGCTCACCCGCCAGAAGCTCACCGAGGGTTCCGAGGTCACCGCCAACTCGATGAAACCCCTGGCGGCGGCGGCCAAGCTGGCGGCGACCAAACCCGCGGCCGGTGCCGAAGCTGCCGCACTGGAGGAGCTGACCGCCGCCGGCTGATTCCGGGGGGCCCTGAACCGGGCCCCCGGAGTGCCGGGTTCAGGGCTGGGCCGGCAGGGCCGGCTCGGCCGTGGGCTGCAGCACCAGCACCACCCGCTGCAGTTCCTGGATGGCGTCGGCGCCCTCGAGCTTCACCAGCTCCTGGCCGTGGCGGGACTCCACCCAGCTGATGCCGAAATCGGACACCAGCAGGCGCACCATGTGGTTGTCGCCCAGGTCGGCGACGAAGGAGGCGCCATGGCCGTCGCGCCCGTCGCCGCAGGTGTAGCAGGTGGCCACATGGCCCTGTTTCCGCAAGGACACGGCCAGGGCCTGGAGGCTCAGGATCAGATCCTCAACGGCCGAGCGGTACTGCTCGGCCAGACGGAGAAACATCGATGGTTCCCATCACGATCCGCAGATCATAAGGATTTCTTCCGATTCTCGCCAGGCGCCGTGGCGCCGGTGGGGAGACCCGCACGCATGGCCCCCGCTCAGCCGTCGGCCAGGGTCCACCAGCCGGCCGCCGGGCCGATGAAGCGCACGGTCACCCAGAACAGGGCCAGGGCGCCGATCCCGATCCAGGCCCCCTTGGTGGTGATCGCCACGAAGCGGGACGCCTGATCGCGGGTCAGGGGCAGCCAGGGGGCGATGCGGGGTGAAGTATCGACGCTCCTGGCCTTGCTGGCGCGTGGCTTGTCGCGGGGTGGCAGGCCCTGCTCGGCCCGGCGTTTGGCTTCCCCCATCAGGCGTTCGGTGGCAACTGGCAGCAGGCTAGGAGTCGGGCCGCAATCGGTTTAGGGCCACCCAGGGCTCCAGGGCGGTGAACACCAGCCGCCCCCAGCTGCGGCCCCGCAGGCGGCCGTCCAGCACCGCCAGTCGGCCGCCGCTGCGG
>NZ_JAYGHZ010000348.1:0-5839 GCF_034931285.1 Synechococcus sp. BA-120 BA3 | reverse complement strand
CTGCTGGCCGACGGCCGCGCCGCCCGGGGGCTGCTGGCCTGCAGCACCAACCGGGGCGCCGTGCATCAGCTGCCGAGGCTGGCGGCCGCCCTCAAGGTGCCCAGTCTCTGGATCGCCGGCAGCCGCGACCAGGTGATGGAGCCCCGCTACGTGCGCCATCTGGCCGGCTACAGCCCCGACCACCAGCTGGCGATCCTCCCCGGGGTGGGCCACCTGCCGATGCTCGAGAGCCCCCGGGAGCTGGCGGCCCTGATTGATGCCTGGCTGGCGGACGATCTGGCCCTGACCGCCCAGCCGCCCGGGCCTCAGAGCGTGGCCAGTCCCTTCTCCTGCAGCTCCGCCAGCTGCGCGTAAAGCCCGCCGACGGCCCGCAGCTCACGATGATTGCCCTCCTCGATCAGGCGGCCGCGGCGCAGCACCAGGATCCGGTCGGCGGCCTCGACGGTGGCCAGGCGGTGGGCGATGACGATGGCGGTGCGGCCGCTGAGCAGGGTGTCCAGGTCCCGCTGGAGGGTGGCCTCGGTGGAGGGATCCATGAAGGCCGTGGCCTCATCCATCACCAGCACGGAGGGATCGCGGATCGCCACCCGCGCCACCGCCAGCAGCTGGCGCTCCCCGGAGGAGAGGTTGCCGCCCCGTTCGCGTAGCTCGGAGGCCAGCCCATCCCCCAGTCGGGCCAGCAGGGGGCCGAGGCCGAGGTCGCCGCAGAGGCGCTCCAGATCGGCATCGCTGATCGCCGCATCGAGGCGCAGGTTCTCCGCCACGTTGCCGCTGAACAGGAACGTGTCCTGCAGCACCACCCCCAGGCGGCGGCGCAGGGTGGCGATCGGCAGCTCGCGGATATCGACGCCGTCGAGGCGGATGGTTCCCTGCTGGGGTTCGTAGAGCCGGCAGAGGAGACGGATCACCGTGGTCTTGCCGGATCCGGTGGGGCCCACGATCGCCACGTGCTCGCCGGGGGCGATGCGGAAGGAGAGGTCGGTGAGGATCGGGTCGTCGGGGCGGTAGGCGAAGGAGACGTTCTCGAACTCCACCTCGCCGGGGCTGAACCGTTCCGCCCCCGACACCATGGCGGCGGCGCTGCGCTGGCTGCTGGGCAGATCGGCGATTTCGATCGGCTGCTCCAACAGCTCGCCGATGCGCTCCACCGCCGTGAGCCCCCCCTGGATCTGGGTGAAGCGCTCCGCCAGCTGGCGCAGGGGGTCGAACACCCGCTGGGAGAAGAGGATGAAGGTGGTGAGGGTGCCCAGGCCCATGGCGCCGCCGGTGACCATGGCCCCGCCGAGGGCCAGCACCAGCGCGACGGCGGCCAGGGCCACCCACTCGATGAAGGCGGAGATGGCGCTGTCGTAGAAGATCGTGCCGGTCACCGCCCGGCGGTAGGCGTCGGTGGTGCGGGAGAAGCGCGCGCCGTTGACGGCCTCGCGGCGGAACATCTGCACCACCTCCAGGCCCTGGAGGTTTTCCTGCAGGTCGGCGTTGAGCTGGCCCAGCTCCTCGCGCACCCGGTAGTTGGCCTTGCGGTAGCGGCCCTGCAGCCAGAGCACACCGAGGGTGACGGGCACCTGGCTGACGAGCAGCAGCAGCCCCAGGCGCCACTCGATCGAGAGCATGGTGAGGCCGATCACCAGCAGGGTGACCAGATCGGAGAGCACCCCCACCGCGCCGCTGCCGAACACCTCGGCCAGGGCATCGACGTCGCTGGTGAGGCGGGTGAGCAGCTTGCCCACCGGCGTGCGGTCGTGGAAGCGCAGCGAAAGGGCCATCGCATGGCGGAACAGGTCGTCGCGGATGCGCGCGGTGAGGCGCTGGCCCACCACCTGCACGTTGTAGGTCTGGGTGCCCTGGAGGGAGAGGCGCAGCAGCACCGCCGCCAGCAGCATCGCCACCAGCACCCGCAGGGCCGTCGGCACAGGCAGGGGGGTCAGCCAGGGCAGCACCTCCTCGCCGCGGAGCTTGGAGATCACCTGGCCCACCAGCAGCGGCTGCACCGAGGCCGCCAGGGCCAGGGGAATCAGCAGCAGCAGGGACAGCAGCAGCCGTTTCCTGTCCCGGCCCAGATAGGGCAGCAGGCGCCGCAGTCGCTGGCCGTCGAGGCTGCTCATCGGGCTGGCACCTGGGCAGCGGAGACGCGCTCCACCAGACCCTGGAGCGTGCCGCCATCGAGCCGCAGGGCCAGGGGGTGGCCGATCAGACGGGCCGTGCTGCTGAACAGATCCTCGATCGCCACCAGCCCGTTGTCCCGCAGGGTGCGGCCGGTGGCCACCAGATCGACGATCGCCTCGGACATCCCCGTGATCGGCCCGAGTTCCACCGACCCGGTGAGGTGGATCAGCTCCACCGGCAGGTCCAGCTGCTCGAAGAAGGCTTCGGCGCAGCGGGTGAACTTGCTGGCCACCCGGCAGTGGGCCGGCAGGTCCGCGGCCCGCCGGTAGCCGCTGCTGGCCTTCACCGCCACCGCCATGCGGCAGCCGCCGAAGCCCAGATCCACCAGCTGGGCCACGGGCAGCTGGTGCTCGCGCAGCACGTCGTAGCCCACCACCCCGAGCTGGGCCTGGCCATAGGCCACATAGACCGGCACATCGGCGTTGCGCACCAGCAGGGCCCGGGCCGTGCCGCAGGCGCTGGGCACCATCAGCAGGCGGTTGTCCTCCTCCAGCAGGGCGGAGAAATCCAGGCCGGCCGCCTGGAAACGGCGCACGGAGTCCTTCAGCAGGGCGCCCTTGGCCAGGGCGACGGTGATTGGGGACCGCTGGTTGGCGGTGATCATGGAAGCCAGCAGCAATCTGGACTGTAACGATGCCGGATCACGTCGAAGCCACCGTCGCAGCCGGACTGCAGGTGGCGCTGCTGCCCGTGCTGCGGGACAACTACCTGTTCGTCCTCCATGACGGCCGGCGGGCGGCGCTGGTGGATCCGGCGGTGGCGGAGCCGGCGATCGCCTGGCTCAAGCAGAGGCACCTGGAGCTGGTGGCCGTGCTGCACACCCACCACCACAGTGATCACATCGGCGGCACCCCTGCCCTGCTGCGGGAATGGCCCCGGGCCGAGGTGGTGGCGGCCCGCGACGACCGGGAGCGGATTCCCTTCCAGACCCGGGGGGTGGCGGACGGCGATCACTTCACCCTGCTGGGCCAGCCGGTGGAGGTGCTGGCGGTGCCGGGCCACACCCGCGCCCACATCGCCTTCCACCTGCCCCTGCAGGGGGATCTGTTCTGCGGGGACACCCTGTTCGCCGCTGGCTGCGGCCGGCTGTTCGAGGGAACCCCCGAGCAGATGCACCGCTCCCTGCGGCGGCTGGCCGCCCTGCCGGAGACGACCCGGGTGTGGTGCGCCCATGAGTACACCGAGGCCAACCTGCGCTGGGCGGCGGCCCAGCGGCCGGGGGACGGGGCCATCGCCGAACGGCTGGCCGCGGTGCGGCTCACCCGCGCCCAGGCGGAACCCACGATCCCCAGCAGCATCGGCGAGGAGCGCCGCACCAACCTGTTCGTGCGGGCGGCGGATCCGCGTGAGCTGGCCGATCTGCGGCGCAGCAAGAATGACTGGACGGAATGAAGAACGCGGCCGGTTTTGGGAGAGAAGGATGGCGCCCTCTGGGCAGGAATGTATTGCACAACACAAGTCAATGGCTGTCTTGTCAGACCGTGGCACAACCCAGGTAAGGTCACCGGAGTCAAGTTCCAGCGGTCATGACGCAGACGGCTTCGATCCGATCGGACGATGTCCTGGAGTCCGATGGGTCCATCAAGCTGCGCAAGGTTGTTCTTTCCGGGCGTCTTGACATGCTGGGCATGGAAGAGATTGCCCTGAAGCTCACATCGCTGACCGCCATCAAACCATTGCCGGTCATTCTCGACCTCCGGGATGTCAGCTTTCTGGCCTCCATCGGCATTCGCAGCATCATCTCCAGTGCCCGCGCCCTGGATCAGAAAGGCGGCCGCATGGTGATCCTGCTGGGCGCCAACGAACTGGTCAAGGCCACGCTCGAGTCCACCGGGATTGACGACGTGATTGCGATGGTCGCCGATGAGGCCCAGGCCGAACGGGACGCCCTGGCCTGAGGCTCGATCGATGGCGCCACCCCAGCCTGACGCCCCCACCCTCTCGGTGCAGCCCAGCCCCCAGGAGCTGCGTCGCTGCTCCGAGTGGCTCACCGAACACTGCCGCAACCAGGCCGTCCCCCCCGGGCCCACCGGCAAGCTCGACCTCTGCCTCAACGAGGTGCTCGCCAATCTGATCGACCACGGCGGGGCAGCCCATTGCACCTGCCCGGTGGATCTGACCCTGGAGCTGGCCGACTGCGGCGATCGGGGTCTGGCCACCCTCACCATCGTCGATGCCGGCCCGGCCTTTGATCCCCTGAGCGTCAGCCGCGGCCCCCTGCCCCGCTCCCTGGCGGAGGCCGAACCCGGCGGGCTGGGGCTGCTGCTGGTGAACCGTTTCATGGATGAACGCAGTTACCGAAGAGCCGGCGACAGGAACGTGCTTAAGCTCGGCATCTACTTTCCAAAAGACCCCTGATCGGGAATGTGCGTCGAGCCCCCACCCTCCCTGGCCCCCTCGACCACCAGTGCCCTCCCGTTCCAGGACATCCCCCTCTTCCGTGATGTGAAGGAGGAGGTGTTGCTGGCGGCGGTTCACCGCTGCCAGGTTCTGCCGCTGCAACCGGGCCAGGTGCTGCTCACACCCGGGCAGACCAACGAGGACATCTTCATCATCCTGGCCGGAACGGTCACGGTCCACCTCGGTGCTGACAACTACCGCAGCAAGGGGATAACGATTCCGATCGGACACTGCATCGGCGAGTTTTCCGCCATTGATGGCCGGCCGGCCTCGGCCCTGGTGCGGGCCGAGGATGGCGCGACCGTGCTGCGGATCCCGCAGCAGGTGTTCTGGTCGCACATGGTGCTACTGCCCGGGGTGGCCCGCAACATGATGATTTCCCTGGTGGAACGCACCCGGCTCACCAATCAACTGACGCTGGAGGCCCAGCGGGAAGCCCTGGAGCTGTCCCACCTGCGCAAGGAACTGGACCTGGCCAGGGACCTGCAGCTGAACATGCTGCCGCCCCAGGGCGACCTGTTCTCCGGGCATCCCGACATCGAGATCGCCACCCTGATGGAGCCGGCCACCACGGTGGCGGGGGACTTCTTCGATGCCTTCTTCGTCGACGGCCAGCGGCTGTTCGTCTGCATCGGGGATGTGTCCGGCCATGGCCTCGGCGCGGCGCTGTTCATGGCGCGCTCGGTGGGGCTGCTCAGGATCCTGGCGAACACTGAAACAGCTCCGGACGCGGTGCTACGCCGCCTCAATGACAGCCTCGCCGAAGGCAACGAGGCCGCCCTGTTCGTCACCATGTTCTGTGGCTACCTGGATCTGAGCTCCGGCCTGTTCACCTATTCCAACGGCGGCCACTGTCCGCCCCTGCTGCAGCGGGATGGGGAGATCCGGCCGATCCCGATGCCCCGAGGGGCGCTGCTGGGGGTGTTCCCCGGCCGGCCCTACCAGAGCCTGACCCTCACGCTTGACCCTGGCGACCTGCTGATGGTGTACACCGACGGTGTCACCGAAGCGGAGAACACCGACGGAGAACCCTTCGGTGTTCAGGGGTGCCGGAGCCTGCTGGCCGAGGCGGGTCAGGGCCCCCTCGACGCCCTGATCCAGGAGCTGCGCCAGAGCCTGCGGGGCTTCACCAGCAGCCAGCACCTGGAGGACGACTGCACCCTGCTGCTGCTGCGGCGCCGGCCCGGTCCCGGCCTCAGGGAGGGGAGCTGAAGCTGCCGGCGTTCCGGCCCGGCGGCAGCGTCACCAGCGGTCGGCCGCCGGGAAACAGCAG
>NZ_JAYGHZ010000347.1:0-5884 GCF_034931285.1 Synechococcus sp. BA-120 BA3 | reverse complement strand
GACCCTGGTGCGACCTTCCCTTCCGCCTCACCCATGAGCGCATCGGTGAGCTGATCGGCACCACCCGCGTCACCACCACCCGCCTGATCTCCCGCATCCGCGCCGCCGACCTGCTCCAGGTCCCCAGCGGCGAGACCAGCCTGCGCCTGGCGCCGGCCCTGGTCGACGGTGCTCCCCTGGCGGCGGCCTGACGCCCTCTTTTCTTCTCTCTTTCCCTTCCCTTTCCTTCGCTCCCATGGCCCCCTCCCTCGGCAGCCTTCCCGGCGCCCCCGCTCCGATCAGCGTCCGCGGTCCCCAGCCCCAGACCAAGAAGAAGGGCTGCCGCCAGAAGAAATGCTCCAAGTGGAAAGGCGGCAAGTGCTGCTGTGGACGCGACTGAGATCGCGCTGTACCAGGAGCCCCGGCTCAGCCGGGGCTTTTTTTGTTCCCGTTCAGCCAGGCCCCGTTCAGCCGGGCTGCTTCAGCCGCCGCCCCGCTCGCGCCGTTCCAGGCTCGGCATCAGGGCGATCGAGGCGGCCAGTCCCAGCGCCAGGATCAGCAGCGCCGGAAACAGGGCCGCCCCCACCCGCTCGTCACTGGCGTACTGGTAGACCCGCACTGAGAGGGTGTCGAAGTCGAAGGGGCGCAGGGAGAAGGTGAGGGGCAGCTCCTTCACCACGTCGACGAAGACGAGCAAGCCCCCCACCAGCAGCGGACCGCGCAGCAGCGGCAGGTGGATGCGACGCAGCACGGCCAGCCAGCCGCAGCCCAGGCTGGTGGCCGATTCGTCCAGGCTGGGGGGAATCTGCTCGAACGAGGCGTCCAGTCCCTGCTTCGAGACGGCCATGAACCGATCGGCGTAACCCCAGAGCAGCAGCAGCAGGGGGCTGAGCTGCAGCGGCCCGCCGATCAGCATCAGGGCCAGGGCCAGCACGGTGCCCGGCACGGCGTAGCCCATGCCGGCGAAGAAGGTGAGCCGGCCCAGCAGCCGGTTGGCCAGCCAGCGACGGCTGATGGCCAGCACCAGGGCCGCCAAGACGGTAAGCACGGCGGCGACCAGGGCCAGCCCCAGGCTGCGCAGCGTCAGGGCCAGCAGCTCCTCGAGCGGGTCGCTCTGCAGGTGGTCCCGGCTCGCCACCAGCCAGGTGAGGGGCAGCCCCAGGCTGATGACGGGCGGCAGCACGGTGAGCAGCTGGGCCAGCAGGCGGCGCCAGCCCTCCAGCGACCACTGCAACGTGCCGGCATCGCCCTGGCCCAGGTTCCAGCGGCGGCTGCGCTGGCGCATCCAGCGTTCGGTCCCCACCAGCAGGCTGACCAACACCAGGGCGATCAGGGCCAGCGCCACGGCCCCCGGCAGGTCGCCCTCGGCCTGCCAGCGCTGCAGGATCCCCCGCGACAGGGTGGGCACCCCCAGCAGCTCCACGGCGCCGAGCTCATTGACCACCTCCATGCCGCTGAGGGCGACACCGGCGCCGATGGAGGGCAGCGCCAGGGGCAGGGCGACCCGCCGGAAGCTGCCCCAGGGGCCCACCCCGAGGCTGCGGCAGGCCTCCAGCTGGCGCTGGCCGCTGCCGGAGAAGCTCTCGGTGGAGAGCAGGAAGACATAGCTGTAGGTGGTGAGGCTGAGCAGCAGCACGGCCCAGCCGATGCCATGAACGCGAAAGCCCCAGCGGCTGCCGAGGTCCACCAGAACGGCGGCGAGCACGAAGGCCGGTGCCGCCAGGGGAAGCACCTGGGCCAGCCGCAGCCAGCGGCGTCCCGGGAAGCGGCAGCAGGCAGTGAGCCAGCCGTTGGCGGTGCCGAGCAGGGCCCCGATCAGGCCGACGCCCACCACCAGCACCAGGGTGTTGGTCAGCTGCTCGAAGCCTTCGGCCCCCAGCAGCAGGCTGCCGGAGCCGGCATCGCGCACCGCGAAGCCGGCCAGGGCCAGGAACGGCAGCACAGCCAGGGCGCAGACCGCCAGAACGGCCGCCGCCAGGGAGGCCCGCCGCAGGGGCGGGCCCGTCCGGGTGGCGACTGCCCGCTGCGCCGTTGCCGCTGTCGCCATCCGGTGTTCCTACTTCCAGCCGTTCGATTCCATCATCTGGGTGGCGGCCCGGCTCTTGGATCCGATCTGCTCCACCGAGACGCCATCGGCCCGGAAGGTGCCGAACCGCTTCAGGATCGGATTGTCACCGAAGCCCTTGAGCGGGTACTCGTTGTTGGCTTCGGCGTAGCCGCGGCCGCCGGTGGGGGAGGCCAGAAACTCGATCAGCCGGATCGCCGCCTGGGGATTTCTGGCGTGGCGGGTGACGCCGGCGCCGGTGATGTTGACGTGGGCGGGATTGAGGTAGACCACCCGCAGCTGTTCGGCCAGCTGCTTGTCCTGGGCACCGCCTTCCCCGGAGAGCATGCGGGCGATGTAGTAAGTGTTCACCACGCCCACACCGCACTCGCCGCGGGCGACGGCCCGGGCCAGGGGGGTGTCGGAGGTGAAGAAGGGCTGGCTGACGTTGGCCACCATGCCCCGGATCCAGGTGCGGGTGGCGGCGTCACCGTTGAGGATCATGCGGCTGGCCACCAGGGACTGGTTGTAGGAGCTTTTGCGCTCCCGCAGGCAGAGCTTGCCCTTGAGGGCCGGCTTGGCCAGATCGGCGTAGGTGCGGATCGTGGCGGGATTCACCAGCTTCGGGTTCACCACGATGGCGCGCACCCGGCGGGTGAGGCCGTACCAGCGGCCCTGGGAATCACGCAGGTTGGCGGGCACGTCCCGCTGCAGGGCTGCCGAACGCGTGGGCCGGAACAGACCCTGGTCGGTGGCGGCATCGAGGCGGGCGGCATCGACGAGCACGAGCACATCGGCGGGGCTGTTCTTGCCCTCACTCTTGAGGCGCTCCAGCAGGGCGTCGTCCTTGGCTTCCAGCACGTTCACCTTGATGCCGGTGCGGGCGGTGAACTGGCGGTAGAGCTCCTTGTCGGTGTTGTAGTGGCGACCGGAGTAGACACCGATGGTGGTGCCGGCCTGGGCGATGGCGGGAGCGTTGGTCTGCGACTGGCCGATGGCCGGCTGGTCACCGCCGCCGAAGACGGTGATCAGGGAGGCGGCCAGGGCCGCGGAGCCGCCGACAGGCAGCAGGAAACGACGACGGAGGAACCTGGACGTGGGCATCGGGGCAGAACGGATGTCTGCCGGGACCCTATGAACGCTCCCCAGGGGTGGACGGAACAAACGACGCGAAGCCACGTATCAATGCTTACGTGGCTGGCCATCACTCCGGTGGTTGGCGCTCAGTAGGAGCTGGACCGGCGCACGGGGATCAGGGCGGGCTGCATCAGACCGCCGCCACCGTTGTCGTCGTCGGAATCCATCGCCATCCACAGCACCAGACCGAGAAGGGCGAGCACGCCCGTCATCAGAAGGAACTCGGTCATGGGAGCAGTACGTAGAGCGTCACCCTAGCGGCGCCAGCCGGTGATTCCGTAGTGGATGCAGCACAACGGGCCGGCGGTTTGCCGATCAGGCGAAGCCCTTGCCCGCCTCGCCGGCCACGCAGGCCTGGAGCTGCTGGCGCAGGCGCTTGTGGTCGAGATCCTTGCCGATCAGCACCAGCTGGTTCTTGCGCTCCCCCGGCCAGTCGCTGTCGTCGATGGAGAAGCGTTTGCCCGCCAGGTGGAACACGTGGCGACGCTCGCTTTCGTTGAACCAGAGGATGCCCTTGGCCCGGAAGATCCCCGCTGGCATCTGGTTGTCGAGGAAGTTCTGGAACTTGCGCAGGGAGAGGGGGCCGTCGCTGCTGAAGGACAGGGAGGTGAACCCCTCGATGGCCTGGTGGTCGGCATGGCCGCCATGGTCATGGGCGTGATCGTGGTGATGGCCGTGATCGTGATCATGGGCGTGGTCATGGCCCGCCGCCGCCGGTTCGTGCTCGCAGTGGCCGTGGTCGTGGTCGCAGTGGCTGTGGTCCTCGGCCCCGTGGTCATGGCCGTGGGCGTGGTGTTCGCCCGCGGCGGGAGCCTGCTGCTCGGCCACCACCCTGTCGCTCTCGAACAGGCCCACGCTCAGCAGCAGGGGCAGGGGCACCTCGCCCTTCACCGAGCGCAGGATGCGGGCCTCGTTCTTGATCGCCCGCAGCTCGGCCTCCAGCTGCTCCAGCCGCTCCTCGCTGACCAGATCGCACTTGTTGAGCAGGATCATGTCGCCGTAGACGATCTGGGAGCGGCCCACCTCCCCCTGCAGCGTCTCGGCGCCGAAGTTCTCCGCGTCCACCAGGGTGATGATCGAATCGAGCCGGGTGAGGTCGCGCAGGTCGCTGCCGAGGAAGGTCATGGCCACGGGCAGGGGATCGGCCAGCCCGGTGGTCTCCACCACCAGGTAATCGACGGGTTCGGGGCGCTCCAGCACCCGGTAGACGGCCTCCAGCAGCTCGCCGTTGATCGAGCAGCAGATGCAGCCGTTGCTCAGCTCCACCATGTCGTCGGCGGTGGCCACGATCAGCTCGTTGTCGATGCCGATCTCGCCGAACTCATTGACCAGCACGGCGGTCTTGAGGCCCTGCTGGTTGCTGAGGATGTGGTTGAGCAGGGTGGTCTTGCCCGCCCCGAGGAAGCCGGTGAGGATCGTCACCGGCACGGCGATGGGCCGGGCCTCCGTCGCCGCTTCCGTCGCCGCCTCCGGCGTCGGGGCGTCCAGTTTCGTGCTGGTCATGGCCGGAAGGGGAACCGCTGTGCTGATTCTGCCGGCGCGCACACCCCACCAGCACCGCCGCGGCTGTTGGAATGGCAGTCTCCGAACCTGGCCCATGACCCCCAGCGAAGCCTTCGCCGCCATCGGCCTTGCCGCGGTGGCCTGCGACGGCGCCCTCGACGGCGATGAGGCCGCCATGCTGCGCCAGCTGCTGGAGGTGCGCTCGCCCTACGGCAATCTCGGCGAAGCGGTGATGGGGGCGATGTTCGACGGCCTGCTGGGGCGGCTGCGCAGCGGCGGCTGGGAACAGCTGCTGATCGAGGCCGCGCCGGTGCTGAGCGAACCCCAGCAGGAGACGGCCTATGCGATGGCGGCCCTGCTGGTGCACACGAATCGCAGCTTCAAGCCCGTGGAGCAGGCGATGCTGCAGCGCCTGGTGGAACTGATCAGCGTGCCGGCGGAGCGCTGCGCCCAGATCCTCGATGTGATGGCGGTGCTGCACCGCGACAGCCTCAAGGCCTGAAGCCCACAGACCTCAGGAGCGGGTGCCCCGGCAGCGGCCGCAGAGCCCGAAGAATTCGAGGGTGTGGTACATGGGCAGGAAGTCGCCCAGCTCCTCCCCCGGCAGGTGCAGGCCGTGCACCGGGCAGTGGGGCAGAACCATGGTGGCGCCGCAGTCGACACAGGTGAGGTGGTGCTCGTCGCGCTCGGTCGGGGCGTAGAGGGCCTCGCCGCTGGGCAGGTGGCGGCAGCGCACGAGACCCCGCTGCTGCAGCTGGCGCAGGTGGCGGTAGACGGTGGCCAGCCCCATGGCGGAGGGGCCGCCCCGCAGGCGGGCGTGGAGATCCTGGCCGCTCAGTTCGCCGTCGGCGTCGCGCAGTTCCGCCAGCAGGGAGGCCTGGCGTGGCGGGAGATCGGGGGCGGAAGGGGCCTGCATGATTCCGTTTCTACCCTGCCGGCAGCCAGATGGCCTGGAGGGCCTCCTGGGGCAGGGGCTGGAGGGTGAGGCTGGAGGCCTCGATCAGCACCGCCCGGGGGGCCGCCGGCGGTGCTCCCGGGCGGTCTCCCAGGGGGCGCAGCACCAGGGCCAGCCGGTCGCTGGTGGGGTCGTAGCTGAGGCCGGTGCCGGGTTCGAGCTCCCAGCCGGC
The DNA here is from genome assembly GCF_034931285.1 of Synechococcus sp. BA-120 BA3. NCBI lineage: Bacteria > Bacillati > Cyanobacteriota > Cyanophyceae > Synechococcales > Synechococcaceae > Synechococcus > Synechococcus sp. BA-120 BA3. The sequence goes on along the minus strand of NZ_JAYGHZ010000347.1, from coordinate 94 downwards.
CAGGCGCCGCGAGGCCAGCACGCTGCCGCGCCGGTCGAGGGTCACCAGGGTGAGGGACGGGCGGCCCACCCCTTCGATCAGCAGCGCCCAGATC
>NZ_JAYGHZ010000346.1:0-6056 GCF_034931285.1 Synechococcus sp. BA-120 BA3 | reverse complement strand
GTGCTGGCCCAGCCGGCGGCCCTGCAGCAGCTGCTGGAGCGCCACGGGGTCGACGCCTATGTGAGCGGCCATCAGCACGCCTACTTCCCCGCCCGCCTGGGCCGGCTGGACCTGTTCCACCTCGGGGCCATGGGCAGCGGCCCCCGCCGACTGCTGGGGCAGGCCAGCCCCCCCTTCCAGACCCTGACGCTGCTCGATCTGGTCGGCAGCCCGCCCCGGTTGGTGGACACCAGCTTCGATCTGCGCACCCTGCGGCCCATCGACCCCCAGCGGCTGCCCCGCTCGCTCCGTGACGCCGCCGGCCGGCAACTGACGCGGCGGCCCGGCGCCTGAGGGGCGAGGCCAGGGGCGGCGGATCTATCGTCGCCGCCATCGCAGGCCCACGTCATGAAGCTCCCGGAAGGCTGGCGGATCTACGCCCTGGTCATCGGTCTGAACGCGCTGGCCCTCTCGCTCTGGTGGGTCGATCGCGACGCGGTGCCCCACCCCACCGCCGGTGGCATGGGCGCCTGGATCGCGTCCCGCCTGGGTTCCTGAGTTTCCCGTGATCACGATGCAAGCGAACCGACAGCGCCGCCCCCTGGCCCGCCTGGCCGGCGTCTGGGCACTGGCGCTCCTGCCGGCGGCTCCCCAGCCCGCAGCCCTGGCCTCCACCCCGCCACCGGCCCGTCTGGAGAACACCGCCTGGGTCGTGGAACGGCTGGGGGAACGGCCGCCCCTGGGCGGCACCAGCCTCACGCTGCGCTTCGAGAACGGCCGGGTGGCGGGCAGCGACGGCTGCAACCGCTATGGCGCCCCCGTCACCCTGCGGGGAACGACCCTGCAGGTGTCGCAACGGGGCATGGGCACCAAGATGGCCTGCCCGCCGGCGGTGATGCAGCAGGCGGAGGCCTTCCAGAGCGCCCTGCGCAACAGCCGGAGCTTCCGCCTCGGCAGCGAGCGCCTGCGCCTGCTGGCGGCCGACGGCCGGCCCCTGCTGGTGCTGGTGCCCCAGTCGCAGCAGCTGGTGGGCAGCAGCTGGCGGGTGGCGGGCTTCAACAACGGCCGCCAGGCCCTGGTGAGCCCGATCCTGGGCACCTCGCTGTCGCTGCGCATCCTCAAGGGCGGCCAGCTGGCCGGCTCGGCGGGCTGCAACCGCTTCACCGCACCGCTGCGGCTGGACGGCACCCGCCTGCGCATCGGCACGCCCATGGCGACCCGCCGGCGCTGTCCGGGCGCCGGGGTGATGGAGCAGGAGCGGCAGTTCCTGGCCGCCCTTCCCACCGCCGTCAGCCTGCGGCTGGAGGGCGATGCCCTCGAGCTGCGCCGCGCCGACGGCGCCATCGCCCTCAGCCTGCGCCGCGTCCCGGAGTCCTGAGGAACACGCATGGATCTGCCAAGGGTGGTGTTCTTCGGACGCACCGGGGCCGACGCCCTGGCCTTCTTCAACCTCGATCTGGCGGACTGGCGCGGCCAGCGGCTGCTCGACTGCCCCGGCGGTCCCGGCTCGTTCACCGCCCTGGCCCGCGCGGCCGGGGTGGAGAGCGTGGCGGCCGACCCCCTCTACAACCTGTCGCTGGCGGACCTGGAGCAGCGCTGCCGCGACGATGTCAGCTTCACCATGGAGCGCCTGGCCCGCAGTGCCTCGTTGCGGCCGGACTTCGACCTGTCCCGGTTCCGCCAGGGGAAGCTGGAGGCCCTGGAGGCGTTCCTCGCCGACCGGCGGGCCCACCCGGAGGCCTACCGGGCGGCGGCGCTGCCCGAGCTTCCCTTCGAGGCGGCGAGCTTCGATCTGGTGCTCTGCGGCCACCTGCTCTTCTGCTACGCGCCGATCGCCGACGGTGGGCTCAGTGAACAACCCGACTTCGACCTGGAGTGGCATCGCCGCGCCCTGGCCGAGCTGCTGCGGGTGAGCCGGAGGGAGGTGCGCCTCTACCCCGCCCACACGATCGAGCGGCGCCCGAGGGTCCATCCCTGGGTGGAGCCCCTGATGGCCACGCTGCCCCCTGGCTGGCAGGGGCAGCTCGAGGACACCGCCTACGACGAGGGCTTCGAGGGCGAAACGCCGATGCTGCGGCTGCGGCGTGACCCCGCTTGATCACGGATTCAACACCTTGAACAGTGGCTGTTGATACAAAAGATGGGGAATGTAACAGCTCGTGGCTTGATCACGCCGCTGGGGACACACTGACAAAAAACTGCACCCGGAGTGAATCCCCATGACGTATCTGACCTGGAGGCGAGAGCTGGTTCGCTCCGCCATCGATCAGATGCTGGAGGCCACCGATCCCGAACGCGGCCCCTTCGGGGATGGGGGTGTTCTGTTCAACGCCATGATGCAGGAACTGACCCAGAGCCTGCCGGCCCTGGAGATCGTGGCCGCTGCCGACGACATCCTCACCGCCCATCGGGGGTTCTGCGAAGGGCGCAGCTGTGAGGTGGCCCAGGCCCTCAAGGTGTGCCTCTCGATGCCCGCGGAGAAGCAGGGCCTCGAGCGCCGTCTGGTGCTCGATCGCGAACGGGTGGAGCACAACGCCCTCAGCCACGACGCCAACCTGCTGCTGGTCTGGGATGGGCGCCGCGGCAGCGCCATCGAGGAGCTGAGCGCCGCCGGCCTCAGCGAGCGCTTCCCCTGCCAGGGCACCGAGGCCCGCTGGAACACCGACGAGTTCGTGGCCCTGCTCGAAGCCCGTGCCCTCCAGTGCCGCCGCACCCGGGTGGCCCTGGAGATCGTGGCGGAGGATCCCGCCACCACCCCCTCGGCCGGCACCGTGGTGCTGGTGTTCCCCACCGACGCCGGCACCCGCCCCTGGGTGGCCACGGTGGCCGTGGCCCTGCGCTCCGAGGAGCTGCCCGAGAGCGAGCCCCCCACCCTCGACGGCTACCAGGCCATGCGGGTGCTGGCGGGTCCCAGCAGGGCCTCGGCGTAACGGTCGAACGCCTCGCCCTCACCCAGGAACAGGCGCGGGATCACCAGCTCGCACTCCAGCAGCAGCAGCTCGCCCGCCCCATCGCGGATGCCGTCGATGCGGGCATAGGGCAGCACCCCGAAGCGCCGGCGCAGGCGCTGCTCGATCGCCGCGGCCCACTGGCGCTCCGCCGCACTGGCCTGCCGCAGGGTGTTGGCGCCCCCGAAGCGCTCGTGGGCGATCCAGCCCCCGGCCGCCACGGTCTTGGCCACGGCGTGCGAAAAACGGCCGCCGAGCATCACGGCACTGAACTCCCCGTCCCGGCAGACCGCGGGCAGGAACGGCTGCAGACACACCTCGCCGTCCCGGGCCAAGGCCGCCAGCCAGCCATCAACCGCGTCAGACCCCACCGCGCCGGACCCCACCGGCCGGCTGCCATCGGCTGCCGTGATCGTCAGGTGCGCTCCATCGCGGCGCACCCGGTAGGTGTGCCAGCCCAGGGAGCCGACCGCCGGCTTGAGCACCGCCTCCTGCCAGCCGCACTCCTCCAGGAGCTCCGCCAGGGATCCGCCCCAGCCCCGGGGCAGCCAGCGGCTGGGAATCAGGGCCACCCCCTCCCGGGCGAGCCGGGGCAGGTAGTCGCTCTTGGCATGGCCGGCCTCAATCACCGGCAGGGGATTGGCCAGGGGCACCCCGAGGGCGTGGAGCTGCTGCGCCAGGGCCCGGATCCGGGGCAGGAAGTCGCCGTGACGGTGGCTGCCGCGGCAGTCGCGCACACTGACCAGATCGAAGCGCCCCCAGTCGGGGGAGTGGGCCCCACCGGCTGCAGCCGGATTGCCCCCGGCCAGCGGCGGCAGGGGCACCAGCTCGCTGGCGATGCCGCGCCGGGCCAGATGGGCCCGCAGCGCCGGCGTCTCGTCGTGGATCCGCCCGAGGTGCAGCAGGGCGATCCGCTTCAGGTGGGCAGGATCCCCCACTCGCGCTTGACCTGCACGCTGGTGATCTCCCAGGCCTCCTCGGCCGCCACCACCGGGCCGCGGGGCTCCTCGGGCGTCAGGCCGCGGCGGGCGAACTCGTTCTGCAGCAGCAGCTGGAACAGCACGCTCTGGGACACCAGCGCGCGCAGCCGATCCTCGCCGCCCACCCGCGCCATCAGCACCGGGTGGCCCTCGCAGTCCCGCAGGGCCCGCAGCTGCTGCTGCAGCCACACCCGCTCGTACTGCAGCATCGCCTCGCTGCAGCGGGACAGGTTCTCCCGGTAGCAGCCGGCATGGCATTGGATGGCCCCTTCGGAGAGGCCCGCCGTCGTGCCGGCGTCCCTCAGGAGCTGCATCGCATCACTCAGGAAACTCACGCGTGTTCAACGCATCCTGAGCAACAGTAGAAACGGGTGCGGCCACTGCCCACAAACGGCCCGGCGCGGCAATGATCCGTAGCGGGGAGAAAGAAAAGCAAAATTCAGTGGCATTGGCTACATAACAACCGCGGATCCCGGTGCGGCCCTCAGAGCCACTGCTTACGGCGGAAATAGAGGTACAGGGAGATGCCAATCACGATCATCACCCCCCACACCGAGTAATAACCTCCGCGCCACTGCAGCTCGGGCATCTCCTTGAAGTTCATGCCATAGACACCGGCGATGAAGGTGAGAGGAATGAAGATCGTGGAGATGATCGTCAGCACCTTCATCACCTCGTTCATCCGATGGCTAAGGATCGACAGGTAGGTGTCATGCATGCCCCCGAGAATGTCGCGGTGGGTCTCAACCAGATCGATGATCTGGATGCAGTGGTCGTAGAGGTCGCGCCAGAACACCCGGCTCTCGGCCGTCAGCAGGGACGACTCACTCTTGACGATCATGGCCACCTCTTCCCGGATCGGCCAGACGGCTTTGCGCAGGCTGAGGATGGACCGTTTGAGGCTATGGATCTCCTTGATGTCGCCGGGGTGGGGATCCTCCAGCAGCCGATCATCCACCTCCTCGATGATGTCGCCCATCCGTTCCACGGCCAGGAAGTAATGGTCGACAACGGCGTCCAGCAAGGAGTAGGCGAGGTAGTCGGCCTTCATCCAGCGGATCCGGCCGCCGGAGGAACGGATCCGGTCGCGCACCCCGTCGAAGACATCGCCGTCATCCTCGAGGAAGGAAATCACAAAGTGATCGCCAAGGATCACGCTCACATGTTCAATATCAATGGTCTGGGTGTCTTCGTTGAAAGCGATCATCTTCAAGACCATGAAGACATAACCCGGAAACTCCTCCACCTTGGGGCGCTGGGTGGTATTGGCGATGTCCTCCAGGGTCATCGGGTGCAGGCCGAAGCACTCGCCGAGCCGCTCCACCAGGGCGACGTCATGGACGCCACTGACGTTCATCCAGGTGATGCTGCCCTCCGCCACCGCATCGGCGCAGCCGTTCACGGTGACATCGCGATGCTCCGACCAGCCTTCGGCGTCGTAGTGGAGGACATCGATCTGCACCCTGGCCAGCCGCTGCTCGCCCACGAACACCACCGTGCCGGGGGAGGACCCCGGCCGGATCCGGCGGCTGCGGATGCTGCCCGCTCCGCTGGCGCTGCGGATGCGCGGGGACGGTCGCGATGGCCTGGTCTTCATCGCCGGGCCCGGAGGCATCGATGTGCCAGGGAGCCTATCGGCATCCCCCGGTCAGAGAAAGTCGGGCCGCGTCAGAGGAAGTCGGGCCGCAGCTGCTGGCTGAGGCTGAGCGACTGCTCCAGTCCGTCCCAGTCCTCCTGCCGCACCATCGCTTCGAGGCCGGCCAGGGAGCGCCGGTAGTGCGCCAGGGCCTCCAGCAGCGCTTCCCGGTTGGAGCGGGCCATCAGCATCCCCAGCTCCGGGTTGCCGCCGCCGACACGGGTCGTGTCGGCGAAGCCGCTGGAGGCCAGGGCCCGCACCAGGCCGGCCCCGACCTCCGGCGTGGCGCAGGCCGCATCGCCCCCGGCAGCCGCCGCCTGCACCAGAGCCGCCCCCACCAGCACCGGCAGATGGGAGATCAGGGCCACGGCCCGGTCGTGGGCCTCGGCGTCGCAGCAGAGCCAGCGGGCCCCGAGGGCCTCGGCCAGCTCCCGCACCGCTTCCAGCGCCGCCGGGTCGGTGTCCGCCTCCGGGGTCGCCACCCAGGGCCGTCCCCGGAACAGGCCCCTCTCC
>NZ_JAYGHZ010000345.1:0-6107 GCF_034931285.1 Synechococcus sp. BA-120 BA3 | reverse complement strand
CAGGTGCTGGCCCTGCAGGTGTACCCCAGCCCGCGCCGCCCCCACCACCCGTTCGCCGGGCAGCAGCCGCAGCAGCATCGGTCCCTGGGCGGTGCGGCCCAGCACCGGCAGGTTGGTGTCGTTGATCGCCAGCCGCAGCACCCGCCCGGTGCTGGTGACCACCACCAGATCCTCCCCCTCCCGGCAGGGCACCACCCGCTGCAGGGCCACCCCCTCCTTCAGCTTCAGCACCGTGGCGGGCCGGCCCGACAGCTCCAGGAAATCCTCGATCGGCAGCCGCTTGAAGCGCCCATCGGTACTCAGCAGCCCGATGCTTCCCGACGGCGGCTGGGGCAGCGGCAGCACCTGCACCACCGTCTCCCCGTGCAGGCTGTCGGGCAGGAAGCGCTCCAGCCTGCCGGGGTTCTGGCCGGCGAATTCCCAGCGCAGCAGGGCCACCTTGCCGCCGGCGCTGAAGGCCAGCAACGCCGGCTGCTCCGCCACCGGCAGGATCAGCCGCGCCGGCGGCGGCAGGTCCCCCAGCTCGGCCGCCTGATCCAGATGCAGCCGGCCCAGCATCTGGGGCGTCACGATCCGCACCGCCCCGTCGGTCTGGATCAGCAGCCGGCCATCGCCGGCCAGGGCCTCGAAGGCCTGCTGGCGCTGCAGCTCGGTGTTGGGCCGCACCGCCGCCGCCCGCTGGGCCACCAGGGCGTCGCCCCCCTCCACCAGCCGGGTGCGGCGCGGGGTGGCATAGCGCTTCTTCAGCCCCTTGAGCTCGCTCACCATCGTGTCGAGCAGGGTGCCGCGGTCGTTGAGCAAGTGCCGCAGCCGGGTGCGTTCCTGCTCCAGATCGGCCGCCTCCTTGCGCAGCCCCTCCTGCTCCAGGCCCGTGAGCCGCCGCAGCGGCATCGCCAGCACCGCATCGGCCTGGCGCTCGCTCAGGTCCAGGTGCACCTGCAGGCTGGCCCGGGCCGTGGCGGCATCCCTTGCCTCGCTGATCATCGCGATCACCCGTTTGAGGTCGTCGAGGGCCTTGATCAGCCCCTGCACCACCTCGAGGCGGTCTTCGCAGCGCTTCAGCGCATGGTTGGTGCGCCGGATGATCGTCAGCTCCCGGTACTCCAGGAACTGCTGCAGCATCTGGCGCAGGTTCAGCTGCTGGGGCTGGCCGTTCACCAGCGTCAGCAGGATGGCGCCGAAGTTGCTCTGCAGGGCCGTGCGGCGCTGCAGCTCCTCCAGCACCTTCTGGGGTTCGGCGTCGCGCCGCAGTTCGATCACCACCCGCATCCCCTCGCGGTCGCTCTCGTCGCGGATGTCGGCGATGCCGCCGATCTTGCCGTCGTTCACCTGCTCGGCCAGCTTCTCGATCCAGCCCGCCTTGCTCAGCTGGTACGGCAGTTCCGTCACCACCACGGCGCCGCGCCGATGGCGCCCCTTGCCGGGCTGCACCTCCTCGATGTGGGCCACGCCGCGCATCGGGATGCTGCCCCTGCCGGTGGCGTAGGTGTCGCGCACGCCGCTGCCGAGCAGCACCTCGCCGCCGGTGGGGAAATCCGGGCCCGGCACCATCGCCAGCAGCTTCTCCTCGGGCAGGTCGGGTTTGCGGATCAGGGCGATCAGCGCCTCCACCACCTCCCCCAGGTTGTGGGGCGGGATGCTGGTGGCCATGCCCACGGCGATGCCGGTGCAGCCGTTGAGCAGCAGGAAGGGCAGCTGGGCCGGCAGCACCGTCGGCTCCTGCTGGGAGCCATCGAAGTTGGAGGCGAAATCGACCGTGTCGCTGCCGATCTCATCGAGCATCGCCTCGTTGGCGATCGGCGCCAGCCGGGTCTCCGTGTACCGCATCGCGGCCGGCGGGTCGTCGTCCACCGAGCCGAAGTTGCCGTGGCCGTCCAGCAGCGGGTGGCGGCTGGCGAAGGTCTGCACCAGCCGCACCAGGGCGTCGTAGACCGCCTGGTCGCCGTGGGGGTGGTATTTGCCCAGCACGTCGCCCACCACGCGGGCGCACTTGCGGTAGGGCCGGTCCGGGGTCAGCCCCAGCTCGTGCATCGCATACAGGATGCGCCGCTGCACCGGCTTGAGCCCGTCGCGCACGTCCGGCAGGGCCCGCCCCACGATCACGCTCATCGCGTACTCGAGGTAGGAGCGCTGCATCTCCTGATGCAGGGCGATCGGTTGGACGCGCTCGTCCGGCATCCGGTCCTTTGGCTCAGCGGCTCAGGGCGCTCAGCCTACAGATGGCGCCCGGGGCCCCCCGGGCTCAGGAATCGTCGCCGCTGCCGCCGTCAGCGTCGGTGGCATTGGCCAGGGCCCGCTCCACCGCCGCCTTCAGCTCCGGCAGGGCCAGCAGCTGGGCGGTCACCGCCCGCAGCTTCGGTCCCCAGAGCTGCTCCTTCTGGAACTTCTCCTTGACGTAGTTGGGCTCCTCCGCCAGGGCGGTCTCGGCCAGCTTCAGGGCCTGGGCCCGCTCCGCCGGCCCCCGCTCGAACAGGGCCGCCGCCAGGGCCAGGGAGGTTTCGGCGATGTCCGGTTTGATCCTCAGCACCCGCTGCCAGCGGCCGATGGCGTCGTTGACGCGGCCGCTCTCGTACAGCACCAGCCCCTGGTTGTTGATCGCCTCCCAGAAGTCCTTGCGCAGCCCCGCCGCCCGCTCGAACGACCCCAGGGCCTCCTGGTTGTTGCCCAGCAGGATCTGGGCATTGCCCAGGTCGAAGTAGGCACCGGCGTTCCTGTTGTCCAGTTCCAGCCCCCGCCGCAGCAGGCCGATGGCGTCCTGGGGCTTGCCGTCCCTCAGCGCCAAGGAGCCCTCGGCGAACCAGATGCCGGCGTTGTTGGGATCCAGCTCCTTGGCTCGGGCCAGGGCCACCTTGGCCTTCTCCATCTGGTTGCTGCGCAGCTCCGCCTCCGCCAGCAGCACCCAGCCGCGGGGGTCCTGCGGCAGCAGCTGCACCGTCAGTTCCGCCAGCCGGGCCGCATCCTCCGCCTGGCCGAGGCGCAGCAGCCGCGCCGCCGCCTGGGCGATGCCCAGCCCCGCCCCCTCCAGTTCCTTCTCCTGCGGCAGGTACACGAACGGCACCAGCGCCCGCGCCGGCAGGGCGAATCCCACCAGGGGGGTGGCCGTCAGGGGCATGGCCAGGAAGAGGGAGGAGAACAGTCGCCAGAACCGCCGGCCCACGGAATCACCCCGAATCGCCCCAGCCTAGGGAGCCGTCTCCCGTTGTCCCCAGCCGCCCGCCAGCGCCGCCCGGATGTTGCGCCGCCACATGGCCGGCCGGATCCGCCGCAGGGCCGAGGCCCGCAGCCGTTCGTCCCAGTCGCCGTCGCTCCAGCCCAGGGCCTCCGCGCCGCCCAGATCCAGCAGCCATGGGCGGGGCTGCACGTCGGCGTCGGTGGCGACGGGCAGGGGCCGCCGGTTCCAGGGGCAGACCTCCTGGCAGATGTCGCAGCCGGCCACCCAGCCCTGCAGCCGCCCGGCGATCGCCGCCGGCAGCGCCGCGTCGCGGTTCTCGATCGTGTGGTACGCGATGCAGCGGCGGGCATCGACCACGAACGGCTCGTCGAGGGCGCCGGTGGGGCAGGCGTCCATGCAGGCCGTGCAGCTGCCGCACAGGGGCTCGGACGGGCGGTCGGGGGGCAGGTCGAGGCTGGTGAGCAGGTGGCCCAGCAGCATCCAGGAGCCGCGGCGGCGATGGATCAGGTTGCCGTTCTTGCCGATCCAGCCCAGGCCCGCCTCCTCCGCCCAGGCCTTGTCGAGCAGGGGGGCGCTGTCGACGCAGGCGCGCCAGGTGGTGCCCGGCGCGATTTCCTCGAGCCAGCGCCCCAGCTGCCGCAGGCGGCCGTCGATCACCCGGTGGTAATCCCGGCCCCAGCCGTAGCGGGCCACCCGCAGGCTCCCCGGTGCCCGCTCCCGGGCCACGTGGTAGTTCCAGCCCACCGCAAGGATGCTGCGGACCCCCGGCAGAAGCGCCTCGATCCGGCGGCGGCGGGGATCCTCCATCCAGCCCATCCCCGCCTGGTGGCCCGCCGCGAGCCAGCGCTCCAGGGCGGCCGTGCGCAGCGGTAACCGCGGGCTTCCCGGCACCGCCGCCAGCCCCACCGGCGCGAAGCCGAGCCCTTCGGCCCTGGCCCGCAGCGCCGCCGCCAGTGCGCTAAGGGAGGACGGTGCGTTCAAGGGCTGCCGGTAGAGTCCCACGAATCCGACCTCCCTTGCGTGGCAGCCAGTTCCTCCTCCCGCTTCAGTCCCCTGCTGCGCTGGATGGGCCTCACCCTGGTGGTGCTGCTCGTCCTGCAACTGGTCGCGGTGCTCACCCTCTGGGACTGGCAGGAGGAGGCCTTCCGCCAGCTCGTGGTGGAGCGACTGATCGGCCAGGCCCCGATGGGTCTGATCGGGCTGCTGCTCATGTACCTCTCCTCCCGCCTGGAAGACCCGTCGGAGGAGCGCACCCCCGTCCTCTGGACCGTCTGCATCATCAGCGGTCTGCTGGCCGTGCTGCTGACCGCCTCGCTGCCGATCACCTTCGGCGGTGACCAGCAGATGCAGCAGCAGGCCGACCAGCAGCTTGCCGCCAAGCGCGGCCAGCTGGAGATGGCCCGCCAGCAGAGCAAGGATCCCGCCCTGCTCCAGCAGCTGATCAAGCAAGCCGAGGCCACCGGCCAGGTGCCCCCGGGCGCCACCGAGGAGCAGAAGACCCAGTCGGCCCGCGCTTTCGTCGATCGCCAGCTCGACCAGCTCGAGACCCAGTTCAAGCAGACCGAGCAGACCAGCAAGGTCACCCTGAGCCAGCGCCGCTACGGCGGATCCCTCGGCGCGGTGGTGCTGATCATCGCCTTCACGATCCTTTGCCTCGGCAGTGTCCTGTAAGACCCCCGTGGATCGTTACCGTTAGGGTTTCGCCCCTCCGGACCCCATCCATTGGTCCCATCCAGTAGTCCCAGTTCCGATCAGCCCCTGGGCAACCGGCTGCAGCAGGATCTCAAGAACGATCTGATCGCCGGTCTGCTGGTGGTCATTCCGCTGGCCACCACGATCTGGCTCGCCACCACGGTGAGCCGCTTCGTTCTGGCCTTCCTGACGTCGATCCCCAAGCAGTTCAACCCGTTCAACACCCTCAACCCCCTCCTCCAGGACCTGATCAACCTGGGGGTAGGGCTGCTGGTGCCGCTGCTGGGCATCCTGCTGATCGGTCTGATGGCCCGCAACATCGTCGGCCGCTGGCTGCTGGAGTTCGGTGAGGGCACCCTGCTGCGCATCCCCCTGGCGGGATCCGTGTACAAGACCCTCAAGCAGCTGCTCGAAACCTTCCTGCAGGGCAATTCCGCCCGCTTCCGCCGGGTGGTGCTGGTCGAATACCCCCGTGAGGGGCTCTTTGCCGTCGGCTTCGTCACCGGGGTGCTGGGCACGGCCATCCAGGCCGATTTCGGCGAGACCATGCTCAGCGTCTTCATTCCCACCGCCCCCAACCCCACCACCGGCTGGTACGCGGTGGTGCCCGAGCGCCTGGTGAAGGACATCGACCTGAGCGTCGAGGATGCCTTCCGCACGATCATCTCCGCCGGCATCGTCAGCCCCGACGAGCGGGAACCCACGTCCAACCGCAGCTTTGCCAGCCTCCTGGCCCAGCTGCGCGCCCCCCAACCCTCCTGATGCAGAGTCGCACCCTTGCCCGTGAACTGGCCCTGCTGATGCTGGGTCAGGTCAGCGACCGCGGCAGCGGCGCCGTGGCCCCCTCCGGCTCCTTCGATCTGCTGCTGCAGCAGGCTGTCACCAGCCTCAGCCAGCACGTGCGCGAGGCCCTCGACCGTTCCGCCGAGGATCTCCAGCAGGCCCAGCAGCGGCTGCTCGACAGCGAGCTGCAGGACCAGGGGGAGAAGCAGTTGCCCACGGTGCGGCGCCATCTGCAGGAGGGCCTCACCCACGCCGAGCACGCCCTCAACCGGCTCTCGGCCAGCCTGGAGCTGCCGCGCCTGCTGCTGCTGGCCGACCAGGGGGCGGTGCAGCGCGACGCCCTGGGCCATTCCGCCCTGCTCGGCATCACCCTCGGCCTGCTGCTGGGCATCGATCCCACCCTGGTGCTGATCCCCTTCGCGGTGCTGTTCGCCCTGATGACGAACCAGCTGGTGCAAGG
>NZ_JAYGHZ010000344.1:0-6161 GCF_034931285.1 Synechococcus sp. BA-120 BA3 | reverse complement strand
GGCAGGGCCTGCTCCGGCGGCGACGGCGACGCCCCCCCATCAGGGGGGGACTGGCGCACCTCCTCCAGCAGATCGAGCAGGGAGGCGCGGCCACCGGCATTGCCCGGCGCGCCGAACAGGTCACGGCCCAGCCAGGTGAGTCCCCCCAGGCTGAGCACAGCCGCACCGGCCACCGCCAGCACCAGGGGGCGCAGGGATGAGGTCATGGCTGCAGCGACAGCCAGCGCTGCCGGTTGCCGCGGGTGAGCGCGCTGTCGCGGTCGGGATCGATGACCAGCTGCCAGCTGGCGATGGCCGGAGGTTCGGGCTGGAGGCCGGTGCTGCGCACCCGCCCGTCCCGGCAGAAAAGCACCTGCCGTTCCGCCGCCGCCGTGGGGGTGGCGAGGGCCATCGCCAGGTCTTCAGGGGTGCGCAGGCGGAGATCGTCGAGGGCCAGCAGCTCATCGCCCGCCTGCAGGCAGGCCCGCTCCGCCGGGCCGGCCCTGTGCACCCGCTTCAGCCGCATCGGTCCCCCCGCGGCCTCGTCCAGCTGCCAGCCGAGGAACGGCTCGTTGGCCGGCTTCGACCGCAGGGCCAGCCCGACATCCGCCAGGTAGGCGCCGAGGTCCGGGTCGTCGGTGCTCTCCAGCCAGTGGGGCAGCAGCTCCGCCAGGTCGGGGGCCTGGCCGGCGAAGGCGTCGATCAGATCGGCGTCGGTGTAGCCCCGCCCTGCGGCCCCATGGCTGCGCCACAGCCCCCGCAGCACCACGCCCAGGCTGGAGCCGTGGCGCCGCAGGTGCAGGTCGAGCACCAGGGCCACCACGGCCCCCTTGAGGTAGTAGCTGATCTGGCTGTCGGCGGAGGAGGCGTCCTGGCGGTAGAGCTTCACCCAGGCCTCCTCGGCGCTCTGCCGCAGTCCCTGGACCCGGCGACCGGGGGTGAGCAGGTAGCGGCTGAGGTCGGCCCCCAGGTCATCGAGCAGATCGGCCTCGGCGCCCACGCCGGCCGCCAGCGGCAGCAGCAGATCGAGGTAGGAGGTCACCCCCTCGGCGAACCACAGACCGGGCACGATCGTGGCCCGCCCGTAGTCGAGCGGCGTGAGCTCGGCAGGCTTCAGGCGCCGCACGTTCCACTGGTGCAGGTACTCGTGGGCCACCAGCTGCAGCAGCTTTCGCCGCCCCCCCGGTGCTGCCAGGGCCCGGCGGCCATACTGAAGCACGCTGGCGTGGTCGTGCTCCAGGCCGCCGTAACCCGCGTCCAGAAGTTGCAGCACGAACAGGTAATCGTCGCTGGCGGGGGTGCTCGCTCCCATCAGCCGGCAGCAGGCCAGGGCGATCCGTTCCACATCGGCCAGCCAGGCAGGGTCCTCCACGGGCAGGTCGCCCCCCCAGGTGACCCAGCGGTGCGGCACCCCGGCGACGCTGAAGTGATGGCAGGGGTGGGGGCCGGCCTCCAGCGGCGCATCGATGAGCCGGTCGTAGTCGGCGGCGATCCAGGCCCCGTCCCCGGCGCTGGGCAGGGGTACGAAGGCCTGCCAGCCCTCGGGCAGCCGCAGCTCCAGGCGGTGGGGATGCCAGCGTTCGCCCGTGGCTTCCAGCACCACACCGGCGAGGGCCAGGAAGCCGTGGTCGGCGCTGAGGTGGCAGGTGCGCACGCTCAGCTCCATGGCCTGGAGGCGGTAGCGGACGACGAGCGGCTCCAGGCTGGTGAGGGAGAGGCGCCAGCAGCCTTCCGACACCCGTGTCGGAACGTGGCGGTTCTCCCCCTGAACCACCTCCAGCGCCTCGAGGTGGCGGACGTGGTCCCGGATCAGATACGAGCCGGGCGTCCAGGCGGGCAGCTGCAGCTCTGGCCGCAGGCACCGGGGCGTGAGATGGAGGGTGACCTGGACAAGATGGCGATGGGGATCGCGCAGATCGAGCTGGACGACCGGCCCGGCGGCCGTGTCGGGAGGGGGTGGGTCGTCAGACACGGAGCTCGATCGACGCCGTGGGGACGGCCAGCCTGGCCTCCTGGAGGGCCGCACGGGCGGCATAGGCCCGGGTGATGCGCCCCAGCAGCCGCTGCAGGGCGGTATTGCGGCTGATGCGCTGGAGATCACCCACCAGGGCAAGGGAGCCATCGTCCTGGTGGGCCCATCCCAGGCCCTGGCCGTCCTTGAGCTGCAGCTGCAGGGTCACCGCCTGGCGCTCGCCGGCGAATCCGACCAGTTCCCCCCCCCACCGCCAGGGGAGTTCGAGGCTGGCGAGGGTGGCCGCCAGGGCCTCGGCATCCCGCAGCACGGTGGGCAGGATGGAGAGATGGGACATGGACGCAATGCCCGATTCCGCTGACCATAGCGATCCCGGCGGGTCTCTCCAGTGGCCGTTGCCACAGCCGCTTCCGGCCGCCGAGCCCCGGCTGCGACTGGCGGTGATGGCCTCCGGGGCGGGCAGCAACTTCGAGGCCCTGGTGCGGGCCTGCGGCGATGGCCGGCTGCACGGCCAGGTGGTCGTCCTGGCGGTGAACCGGACGGACTGCGGGGCCCGGGGCCGGGCCGAGCGGCTCGGCATTCCCTGCCAGGTGATCGACCACCGCCAGCAGCCCTCGCGGGAGGCCCTTGACCGGGCCCTGATCCGCCTGTTCGAGGCGCACCGGGTCGATCTGGTGGTGATGGCGGGCTGGATGCGGATCGTCACCCCGGTGCTGATCGGGGCCTTCCCGGGACGGCTGGTGAACATCCACCCCTCCCTGCTGCCCAGCTTCCGCGGCGCCGATGGGGTGGGGGAGGCCCTGGCGGCCGGGGTGACCCTGGCCGGCTGCACCGCCCACCTGGTGACCGAACAGGTGGATGCGGGGCCGATCCTGGTGCAGGCGGCGGTGCCGGTGCTGGCGGGCGACGACCGCGAACGGCTCCACGCCCGCATCCAGCGCCAGGAGCACCGGATCCTGCCCCTGGCCGTCAGCCTCGCCGCCCGGCGCCTGGCTCAGGGGTAGAAGGGCAGCAGCGGCAGTCCGGTGCCGGCCTCCAGGCCGCTGAGCAGGTTGAGGCATTGCACCCCCTGGCCGGCCTGACCCTTGACCAGGTTGTCGATCGCGCTCATGACGATCAGCTGGCCGGTGCGCGGGTCGACCTGCACCGAGAGCAGGCAGCGGTTGGTGTTGCGCACCCATTTGGTCGAGGGGTAGACCCCCACCGGCAGCACCTGCACCGTGGGGCTGTGGCGGTAGGAGGCCTTGAGCAGGGTCGTGCAGTCCTCCGCCGTAAGGCCGGGGTCCCGCAGCCGCCCGTACACCGTGGCCAGCAGGCCCCGCACCATCGGCATCAGGTGGGGAGTGAACTGCAGCTGGATCGCCTGGCCGGCCGCCTGGCCCGCCAGCTGCTCGATCTCGCTGGTGTGGCGGTGGCCCACCACCCCGTAGGGAGCCACGGCTTCGGCGGCTTCGGCCAGCAGCAGGTTCTCCTTGGCGGCCCGGCCGCCACCGGAGGTGCCCGTCTTGGCATCGATGACGATGCCGCTCGTTTCGATCAGTCCCTGCTCGAGGAACGGCAGCAGGGCCAGCAGGCTGGCGGTGGGGAAGCAGCCGGGGGCCGCCACCAGGCGGGCCTCGCGGATCCGCGCCTCCGCCACCTCCACCAGCCCGTAGACGGCCTCCCGGCAGAGATCGTCATCGCGGCGGGCGGCCTGGCGGGCTTCGGCCGCATAGACCTCCTCCCATTGCGCCAGGGAGCTGTAGCGGTAGTCGGCCGAGAGATCCACCACCTTGACGCCGCGCTGCAGCAGCTCAGGGACCAGACCGGCCGCCAGGCCGTTCGGCAGGCTCAGGACGGCCAGATCGGCGGCGGCGGCGATGGCTTCCGGATCCGGTGAACGCACCACCAGGTCGTCCTCCAGAGGCAGGAACGGCACCAGTTCGCTCCAGCGCCTGCCGGTGCTGCGCTCCCCGCCCAGAAAGCTCACCGTGAGGTCCGGGTGGCCCTGCAGCAGCCTCAGGGTCTGCAGTCCCCCGTAGCCACTGGCACCGATCACCGCAACGCGCTTGCCAGCCATGCGGAACGCAGAAGAACGCTGGATCGTACCGGCACCCTATAAATGAGGTTCGATCCATTCCCCGATCCAGCCCGCTCCCTTGACCGTCCTGTCCGGCCCACGTCAGTCCACGGGCATTCACTTCGATGCCATCGCCGATGCCCTGGCGGCCATCCGCAACGGTGAGTCGATCGTGGTGGTCGATGACGAGAACCGGGAGAACGAAGGCGATCTGATCTGCGCGGCCCAGTTCGCCACCCCCCAGCAGATCAATTTCATGGCCACCGATGCCCGGGGGCTGATCTGCCTGGCGATGGAGGGCGAGCGGCTCGATGCCCTGGATCTGCCCCTGATGGTGGATCGCAACACCGACAGCAACCAGACCGCCTTCACCGTGAGCGTGGATGCGGGCCCGGAGCGGGGGGTGAGCACGGGCATCTCGGCGGAGGACCGGGCCCGGACGATCCAGGTGGCCATCCACCCCGACACCCGGCCCGGCGACCTTCGCCGGCCCGGCCACATCTTTCCGCTGCGGGCCCGCCAGGGCGGAGTGCTGCAGCGGGCGGGCCACACCGAAGCCGCCGTCGACCTGGCCCGCCTGGCCGGTCTGTACCCGGCCGGTGTGATCTGCGAGATCCAGAATCCCGATGGCTCCATGGCCCGGCTGGCCCAGCTGGCCGACTACGCCCGCCACCACGGCCTGCGGTTGATCAGCATCGCCGACCTGATCCGCTACCGCCTCGACACCGAACGGTTCGTGGCCCGCCAGGCGGAAGCCACCCTGCCCAGCAGCTTCGGCCAGTTCCGGGCGATCGGCTACCGCAACGAACTCGACGGCAGCGAGCACGTGGCGATCGTCAAGGGCTACCCCGAACGGGGCAGCGGCCCTGTGCTGGTGCGTGTCCATTCCGAGTGCCTCACGGGCGATGCCTTCGGCTCGCTCCGCTGCGACTGCCGCCCCCAGCTGGAGGCGGCCCTGCGCATGATCGAGTCGGCCGGGGAGGGGGTGGTGGTCTACCTGCGCCAGGAAGGGCGCGGCATCGGCCTGATCAACAAGCTCAAGGCCTACAGCCTCCAGGACGGCGGCCTCGACACGGTGGAGGCCAACGAGCGGCTGGGCTTCGCCGCCGACCTGCGCAACTACGGCGTCGGGGCCCAGATCCTCAGCGACCTGGGCGTGCGCCGGCTGCGCCTGATCACCAACAACCCCCGCAAGATCGCCGGCCTGGGCGGCTACGGCCTGGAGGTGGTCGACCGGGTGCCCCTGGTGATGGATCCCGGCCTCCACAACGCCGCCTATCTGCGGGTGAAGCGCACCAAGCTGGGTCACCTGATGGAGGCGGAATCCCACGGCCTCACGGCGGTGCTGGGCTGGCACGGCCCCCACGATCCCCTGCTGGGGGCGAGCCGTCTGGAGGCGCTGCGGGACTGGGCCCGGCGCAAGGGTCTGCTGCTGGAGCGGGAAGAGGATCCGCGGCTGCTCGCCCTGCTCGAGCGTCCCGGGCTGGCTCTGCTGCTGGCCGCCCACCAGAACCGCCAGCTGACGGCTGCCGACCTGGCCGGACCGCTGATGGAGATGGCCCGCTGGCAGGGCACCGCCGGCGTCCACCTGCTGCTGGCGCCCGATGCCCGCCGCAAGGGTCATCCGAGCATCGATCTGGAGCCGGAGCGCCGCCTGCTGAGCGATCTGGTGCCACGGCCCCCCGAGGTGGAGCCTGGGAATGGGGGCCCTGCCCCTACGCTCGCCTGCCCTCTGCTCAACCTCACCCCCGGCGCCTTCATCGTCTGGAGCTGATCGGGGGCTGCCCCGTCGTTCCTAAGAACATTGACGTCGGTAGGCATGATCACAGCGTCATTGCACCACGTGGCGTAGCCGGACTCGAAACGGGCTATGGGTAGAGGGATGCCCGCGGCGAGTCGGTCAGGACATGGGCCAGGCCACCTACCAGTTCCGCCACCTGATGAGTCTCCGCGGCGACCGCGGGCGCCTCTCCCTCGAGTCCGTGCTGACCGGTACGGCCCTGTGGCTGGCGTTTCTCTATCTGATGCAGGATGGGGCGGCCGCCGGCCCGGTCGAATCCCGGCAGGCGGGGGCCAGCACTGGAGACGGCGAGGCGCCGGATCCGCGGATGGCCCCATCCGCCGGCGGCTCCGGCGGGAGCGGCACCCCCC
>NZ_JAYGHZ010000343.1:0-6222 GCF_034931285.1 Synechococcus sp. BA-120 BA3 | reverse complement strand
CCCTGGTGCAGGTGCTCGCGGAGGGGCTGCCCCAGTGGCGGCAGCGGCCGCTGGTGGTGCCGGTGCCGAGCTGGAAACGGCAGGGCAACCCCTTGCCGGGGCTGGTGTGCCGCCAGCTCGTCCGCCAGCTGGGCTACCGCCGGGCCGATCTGCTGGTGCGGTCCCGGCCCGTGCTCGGCCAGCACCACCTCGGCAGGGCCCTGCGCCTGGCCAACCAGCAGGGGGCCTTCCTCTGCCGCCGCGGGCCCCGTCTCGGCGAGGCCCTGGGCCGGCCGGTCCTGATCGTCGACGACATCCTCACCAGCGGGGCCACCGGCTGCAGCGCCGCCACGGCCCTCGAATCCCTCGGCTGGCAGGTGGTGGGACTCCTCTGCCTGGCCCGCACGCCCCGGGGCCGCACCCGGAGGGGCCGGTCCGCCAGCGGGCCGTGATCTAAGATCGCTTCGTCGCTTCGGCGACGGGCCGGGATAGCTCAGTTGGTAGAGCAGGCGACTGAAAATCGCCGTGTCCCCAGTTCAAATCTGGGTCCTGGCATTGCGTGCGGACTGCTCTGCAGCCCATCACCATGCCCCATCAGCCCTCGACGTCCAGCCAGATCTTCAACAACGCCGACAGCTTCGCCCAGGCGTTCGATGAGGCCTGGCAGGACCACAGTCGACAGGATCCCTGCCACGGTCTCTCGAGCGCCGAGAAGCTGGAAGCGATCCTCGGCCTGGTGGCCAGCCACCCCTTCGCCGAAGCCGATCCGGCCATGGCCCGTCAGGTGGGCGCCTTCCGGATCCGCCTGCTCGACCTCTAGGTGGCGTTCATGCGCAGCTCCCTCGCCCGCCTTCTCCAGTTGCTGAGCGCTGGCTTCAGCAACCAGAGCCAGGCCTTCGACAATCCGCCCCTCTACGCCCACATCCTGGTCAAGTTCCGGCCGCTGCCCCAGCTGGCTCCGGGCTCCCTGCTCCTGGAGCAGTCCTACGCCATCTCACCTGGCACGCCCTACAGAATCCGGGTGCTGCGTGCCGAACGCCGCGACGGCGGGTTGATCATCCACAACCAGGCCCTTCAGGACGAGCAACGTTTCTGGGGCGCCATCGAGGATGAGGGGCGGCGCCGCAGCATCGCCGACGCCGACCTCCTGCCCCTCGAGGGCTGCACCTACGTGGTGCGGGAGGTGGGCGACGGCTTCACCGGTGAGGTGGAGCCCGGCTGCCGCTGTCTCGTGGAGCGCAAGGGAAGCCTCGCCTACCTGGTCAGCAGCTTCGAGATCGATTCCAACGGCATGCGCACCATCGACCGGGGCCACGATCCGGCCACCCATGAGCAGCTCTGGGGATCCCTGGCCGGCCCCTTCGAGTTCGAGCGCACCGACGACTACCGGTCCGAACTCCCCGCCGCCTGGCTGGAGATCTGATCGGACAGGGGTCCCTTCAGCCGGCGATCAGCTCGTCCATGAAAGGCTGCTCCCCCTCCTCCAGAAAGGGATCGACCTCCTCCGCAGCCAGATCGAAGGAGTCCGCCAGCGGCCGGGAGGCCGGCGGCTCCTGCTGCAGGGCCGGCGGCTGCACCGCCTGCAGATGGCGAGAGGCTCCGGTGCGATCCAGACCCCGCAGGGCCGCCTCGATCCTGGCCAGGCGCTCCTCGGTGTCCCCGAGGCGCTCGTCCATGGCGGCCCCATGGGCGGCCTCGAGGTCGGCGACCTCCTCCAGCCGTGCACCGATGCGATCCTCGTGGCCCCCGAGCCGTTCCTCGAGCTCCAGCAGGCGGTAGGTGAGCGCTTCGGCCACCTGGGACAACACCTGCAGCTGATCGGCCAACCGGAGGGAAGAGTCCTCGGATGGGGACACAACAGAAGCCATGACGGCACCGGGATGATGGCCGGATGGTATCGGCGTGGGGCCGGCCCGCCAGGGGTGGGCCTGGCCGGGGGGTTTGTAACGATTCTGAAAACCCTGTCGTGGCGAGCGGACAGACCCATAGGATCCGCCTTGCAGCCCATGATCGGGACGTTTCCTGCAGCCGTCCTCGAAGGCGTCTGCTGATCCGCAGTGGCCATGCGCCCTGCCCATGCGCCCTGCCCACTGACCTTCACTCCAACGCCTCTCCCCCCGGCACCCACGCTCATGACACTTGCCAACGCTGCCTATCTGGGCATCGAGCGTTTCTCCAGCGACCGCAACAAGGAAAACTGGACGAACGCCACCGAAAACGACAAGGCCGCCCTGATCCGCGCCGTCTACAAGCAGGTGCTCGGCAATCAGTACGTCATGGCCAGCGAGCGGCTCACGGGTCCGGAGTCTCTCTTCAAGCGCGGCTACCTCAGCGTGCGGGAGTTCGTGCGCCAGGTGGCCAAGAGCGGTCTCTACAAGGCCAAGTTCTTCGAGAACTGCAACCCCTACCGCTTCATCGAGCTGAACTTCAAGCATCTCCTCGGCCGGGCTCCCCAGAACAAGGCGGAGATGCTGCACCACTTCACGATCCTGCAGGAGCAGGGCTACGACGCCGAGATCGATTCCTACCTCGACAGCGCCGAGTACCAGAATCGCTTCGGCGAAGAGGTGGTTCCCTACCTGCATGGCTGGGACTATTCCTCCGGCCAGCAGGGCCTGCAGTTCTCCTACATGCTGCAGCTGACCCGTGGGGTGGGGGCTTCGGTCCGTGGCGATCTGCTCAAGAACCAGTCGCGCCTCAACCCCTCGGTGCACGCGGAAGCCCCCCTGCCGGTGGTGAGCCCCAACGCCCGGGGCAGCGTTTTCCGCAAGGTCACCACCGACGGCATCACCCGCCAGGGTGTCGGCGCCGGTGAAGAGGGACGCACCTTCCGGGTCGAGATCTCCGGCTTCAACAACTACCGCCTGCACAAACGCAGCAACCGGGTGCGCTTCATCCCCTTCAACAAGCTGCTGCAGACCCAGCAGCAGATCCTCCGCGAAGGCGGCCGCATCGCCAGCATCACCCCGGTCAACTGAACCGGGTTCCCGTTCCGCCTTTCCCCCCTACCCCTCCGAATCCATGAAGGTTTCCGCAGGTACCCGAGGCACCGGCCTCAACAGTTCCCGCCAGGTGGCGTTCACCGTCACAGGTGTCAACAACAACGACTACTCCCGCACCGCGGACATGGTCATGAACGTGCCGTTCACCCGCATGAACGAGACGATGCGCCTCGTCCACGCCATGGGCGGCAAGATCGTCAGCGTCTCCGTGACCGGCGGCGGCACCGGCTCCGAGGCGCCGGCCCCCCGCAAGGGCAAAGCGAAAGCCGAAGGCTGAGGCCATCCCTCGATCCGGCCGTTCGATGGGGTCCCCTGCATGGGGGCCCTTTTTCATGGGGCGTCTGAATGGGCCGGATTCGTGGGTCGGAACGGCGGGCCTTACACCCATCCGCCGGATGAACCGTCCAGGCTGAACGCCAGCGGCGGGGCGGATGGCCAAAACCGCTGCGGCCGCTTGGATCCTGGCGGTGGTGACCATTTATTAAGGCGCCCCCATCCACCGGACGCCGTCACCAACAATAGGTAGGTCTTTCGGAGCGATGCCCGGCCCTGGCCAGGCGATCATCGAAAGCAACGACGCAGTCGACGTCAGCCCTCCCTCCGGACTGACGATCCAGACTCGACCCCCTTACCCACCCAATCCCGACGTTCGACGTCGAGAACAGGAGCTAACTCAATGTTCGACGCCTTCACCAAGGTCGTTGCTCAGGCTGATGCCCGCGGCGAATTCCTCAACGCTGGTCAGATCGACGCCCTGGCGTCGATGGTTGCCGAGAGCAACAAGCGCATGGATGCCGTGAACCGCATCACCTCCAACGCTTCCAAGATCGTCACCAACGCGGCCCGCGATCTGTTCGACCAACAGCCCGCCCTGATCGCTCCCGGCGGCAACGCCTACACCCATCGCCGCATGGCTGCCTGCCTGCGCGACATGGAGATCGTTCTCCGCTACGTCACCTACGCCATCTTCACCGGTGACGCTTCCGTCCTGGAAGATCGCTGCCTCAACGGCCTCCGCGAGACCTACCTCGCCCTCGGCGTGCCCGGCGCTTCCGTCGCTGAAGGCATCCGCAAGATGAAGGACGCTGCCATCGGCATCGCCAACGACCGCAACGGCATCACCCAGGGCGACTGCTCCTCCCTGATGTCCGAAATCGGCACCTACTTCGATCGCGCAGCCGCGGCTGTCGCCTGATCGGTCGTCGACTGATCGTCGCCTCATCTTCCGGTTCACCTTCCACCTAACCCCCTTCTCATGAAGACTCCCCTCACCGAGGCCGTCGCAGCCGCTGATTCCCAGGGCCGCTTCCTCTCCAACACCGAGCTCAACGCCGCCTTCGGCCGCTTCGAGCGCGCCAAGAACGCCCTGGAAGCCGCCAAGGCCCTCACCGCCAACGCCGACTCCCTGGTGAACGGCGCCGCCCAGGCCGTCTACAACAAGTTCCCCTACACCACCCAGATGCAGGGGAGCAACTACGCCTCCGACGCCCGCGGCAAGGCCAAGTGTGCCCGTGACATCGGTTACTACCTCCGCATGGTCACCTACTGCCTGGTCGCCGGTGGCACCGGCCCCATGGATGAGTACCTCGTGGCCGGTCTCGACGAGATCAACCGCACCTTCGAGCTCTCCCCCTCCTGGTACGTCGAGGCCCTGACCTACATCAAGGCCAACCACGGCGTCTCCGGCGATGCCGGCGTCATCGCCAACAACTACATCGATTACGCCATCAGCGCTCTCGTCTGAGCTCCAACGGCCATCGTTGTCTCAGGGTCCCCTTCGGGGGGCCCTTTTTTTTCTGGCTGGATTCCCGCCGGTCCGAAGTCCCCGGGTTCTCATCTGCTGTAACGATCGAACATCATCTCGAATTCCTGTGCGGAGTTCCTCATAGGATCAGAACGGTGCACCGTACGCGTGCAGTCCTCCCCCCTTCTGGCCCGCCATCCATGACCCTCGTCAATGCGCCCTATCTGGGCATCGAACGCTTCGCGAACGACCGCAACAAGGAAAACTGGTCCAATGCGTCCGATCAGGATAAGAGCACGATCATCCGCACCGTTTATCAGCAGGTGCTCGGACGCCAGTACATCATGGAGAGCGAGCGTCTTGAGGGTGCCGAGTCGCTGTTCCGCAACGGCTATCTGAGCGTGCGCGAGTTCGTGCGTGCCGTGGCCAAGAGTGGCCTCTACCGCGCCAAGTTCTTCGAGAACTGCAACCCGTATCACTTCATTGAGCTCAACTTCAAGCATCTGCTGGGCCGTGCCCCCCAGAACAAGGCAGAGATGCTGGATCACTTCACCATCCTGCAGGAGCAGGGTGTTGATGCCGAGATCGATTCCTACATCGACAGCGCCGAGTACCAGGAGCGCTTCGGGGAGGAAGTGGTCCCCTATCTGACCGGCTGGGACTACTCCGCCGGCCAGCAGGGGCGTCAGTTCTCCTGGCTGATGCAGCTGGCCCGGGGCGCCGCGGCTTCGGTGAAAGGTGACACCGCCGGCACCAACTTCCGCCTCGGCAAGGCCCTGCACCAGGACCGGGCCGTTCCGGTGGTGAGCCCCAACGCCAAGGGTTCGGCCTTCCAGCCCAGCCAGGTGGCCAATGAATCGATCACCAAGATGGCCAAGGGCATCGGCCAGAAGGCCAAGGTGTATCGCATCGAAGTGACCGGACTCAACGAGTACCGGCTGCACAAGCGCAGCAACATCGTTCGTTTCGTGCCCTTCAACAAACTGCTGGAAGCCCAGCAGATGATCCATCGCCAAGGCGGAAGGGTCGCCAGCGTCACCCCGGTGAACTGAGCGTCAGGTCCACCTTTCAGGTCCACGGCCTTGTGCCTCCCGGCCCCCTTCGGCGTGATGCCGAGGGGGCCTTTTTTATGGCCTGGCCGCATGGGGATCACGCCAGGATCGCGGCTTGCGAGTGTTCATCGGGGCACAAATCAGGCCCGCGATGTAGTGCCCAACAGGCCCACGACTGAGACCAGCCAGAGGAGACCAGTGGCTACCGATGACCCTTTGTAAACTTCACGGATCCTGGAGCGATTCTTTCAGACAATAAGTTCGTGCTCAGCACAGGTGAACGTCCTTGGCGTTCCCACCCCCTTACCCACCCCACCACGACGTTCGACGTCGAGAACAGGAGCTAACTCAATGTTCGACGCCTTCACCAAGGTCGTTGCTCAGGCTGATGCCCGCGGCGAATTCCTCAACGCTGGTCAGATCGACGCCCTGGCGTCGATGGTTG